>CAZWOV010000006.1:0-21936 GCA_964635645.1 uncultured Planctomycetaceae bacterium
TTGTTCCCGAATCGATCTTCAACCCGCGATCGAACAACCAGTTCGTACTTGCCGGCGCCAAGCTCCGCGTCGGCTCTGAAAACGATACGGTAGATATTCTTCTCGGAAATACCGTCGCTGCCGACGTACGTTTCGTCGGGCATGTCGTAGCCGACCAGCTCAATATGGTCGATGTAGTCCGTCGTAACGATAACGCCGTCTTTCATGAGAGCGATATTCGCCAGACTTATGATACTATTCGAACCGTTTTCGTAAATTGGATTGCCGAGATAATCCTCGCCGACGACCTTTTGACCGATAACCTGCTCGTCAAACGTAATGGTAAATCCGTTCAGGAATCCCTTAATAACGTCTCCGTCGTTGATGATAATATCCTGCGGATCGCCGGATTTCACGATGGTCGCGTTTCCTTCGGAATCCACTTCCTTCGTGGTGAAGTGGCACTGACTTCCAACCGACACGACGCACGGCCCGGCGTCGTCCTGAATCTGATAGTAAGTACGGCGGTAAATACCCTGCGAAAGACTTTCGTCGCTCTGCCATGCGAAGTAAATATCGCCCGCGGCGGTCATGGCCACGCTTGGAAGTCTCTGATTTCCGACAATCGTCGTATTGACGCGGAACTCGTCGGCATACTCGCCGTTTGGCCCGACGGTCGTATCTCTCTGGAATTTGACGTTGCTGACGTACTTCTGCGCGTAGATACCCCAGTTGTTCGGATCCCCGGCCATGGTTTCGTCGAGAAATTCCTGGTAACTTTCCCAGACAATAACGAAATCGCCGTCGGCGTCCATCGCCACCTTCGAGAGCTGCTGCTTGTTGGCAACCGTGGAATTGACGCGGAAATTCGTTCCAACCTGTTCCGCGGACGAACTGTAACGCTGAGCGTAAACATCGTAAATCTGGTCCGTATTTTTCGAACTGCTCCACGTGATGACAAAATCGCCGTTCGCGTCCAGAGCGACGTCGGACCATTTCTGATCGCCGACGGTATCCGTATTGACGCGGAATTCGCCGCCGACGGCGCCAATGATGACTTCCATATTCGCGCCGGTGATATTATCGATCCAGTTCGCATAATACGCCACCTGCGTGTCAAGTCCCAGCGTGCCGTAAGGGCTCGTATCCGACGTGCCGCCGTGGCAGACGGCAACGACCAGACCGTTCACAAAGCTCGGACCTCCGGAGTCGCCGTGGCAGGCGCAGGTCTCTTCCGTTCCCAGACCAAGGTCGCTGGTAATTCCATAAACGTTCTGAAGCGTGTTGTTTTCTTCCGTTCCATCGTCAAAATCGTAGTAAAGAAGACCGCGTTCGACGTATTCGTATTTGTTTTTGCCCAGACGAAGCTGATCGTCTGAAACCGTCGCGCCTTCGGAACCGATACCGGAAATACCGAACCCAAGCCGAGTGTAAACGGCGTTCAAATCGGCGGAAGCGTCCCGATTGATATCGTAACCGGTAACGACGCCCGTAAAGCTGGTAGTAAGCTTAATGATGGCGATATCGGCCAAATCGCCGAAAGCATAGCTCTCGTGAATGTAGACCTCGTCCATCTGCGCCGTGGTTTTCGTTCCGTCGTCGGAATAGAACCAGATGGAGGTGTTGTCTTTCGTAGCGCGGAAATCTTCGCCAACCACGACGTGCGCCGCTGTCAGGATGTACATGTTGCCCCCGTCGGCAAGCAAAACGCCCGACCCCATGTATTCGTCAACCGTAATATGGGCGATACCGGCCTGCGTCGAGGTCAGATCTTCCGCGTCGTCGTCGCGGACAATAAAGTTGTCGGCCGTAATAATGCCGGAAATCATCCCCTGCTCCGCATTGCTCTTGAATTGACGCGCATAAATATCCGCCTCGTAAAGAGCGTCTTCTCCCGTTCCGTAGCTGGTCCAGGAAATAACGAAGTTGCCTTCGTAATCCATGTCGATCGAAGCGAACTTCTGGTCGTTCTCCGTCGTTTCGTTAACCATGAATTCGCCGAGCTGACCATTCTGGACCGTAGTAATGGCAATGTCGCCCTGAGTCAACTTCTGCGTAATATTCAGGTCTGGAACGTCCAGATCGCTGTCGTCCAACACTTCGATGGTAATATAAAGCTCCGTCATGGAGTTGGCGGTTACCTTGAACGCCACGTTGTCCTGAAGCTGGTATTTCTCAACCATGGCGTCAAGAGCGGCCTGAACCGTCTTGCGCGTCGCATACGCGTTGACCGCATATTCAATCATTTCCGTCTCGTAGACGACGCCGCTGGCATTCATGTACTTAATCGAGAAGGAACCTTTGCAGTCCTTGGTAAAACTGAGGACCTGAACTTCATCCACCGCTCCAAGATCGTTGCCTTTGGCGTCGTAACGCTGCGCATAAATATCCCAACCAGTCTTGGCGCTTTTACCCTGCCACGTAATAACGAAATCGCCGGCATGGGACATGGCGACGCGGCTGTAGCGCTGGTCGCCGACCGTAGTCGCGTTAACAAGGAAAGCATCGGACTTCGCAAGACCGTTCAAATCGTAGATTCGCGCATAGATATTCCAGTCCGCCGCGGCTCCTTCCTCCGCGTCGTTCTGCGTCCACGTAACGACAAAGTTCCCCGCTCCATCCATGTCCACGCTGGCGTAACAGGCGGTTTTGTTATCGGTAACCCGAATGGTTCTCTCGCCTTCGTCAAGCGGCGTTCTTCCAAGCGTTTCGTCCCACTTCGTGTATTCGATTTGGGCGAAAATTCCTTCGTAACCTTTTTCTTTGGATTGCCAGACCGTGACCGAATCGCCTTCCGGATCGACGGCGATAGCGTCGGGCGTCCAAATTTCGCCCTGCAAATCATTCAGAACCTGGTCGCCGTCGCGTTCTTCAAGAACCGGATTACCCTCTTTGTCGAGAACCGGGGCGCCCTCTTCGTCCGTCTTGACGACCGGCGTCGCGGAGTCGTCGTCGGGAGCCGTACGATTACCGTCGCCGTCAACCAGTTCCGGAGTGACGGTTTTCTGGTCCGTGGCGGATTCGACAATCTCGAACGAAATTTCAAAATCCTGAGCGTCGGGATTCTGTCCGTCGACGCCAAGACCAATACCGTAAGCGTCCTGAATATTGCGGGAAAGAATCAATTCATATTTTCCGCTTTCCCATTCAATATCCGGATTGAAGATCGCAACCGCTTCCCATTTGTTCTGCTGAAGGGCGGTTATTCCCTGCCGCTGAATATACGGGTCCGCGCTGGCGTTCATGCCGAAGTAAATCTCCTTAATGGCATTGTCCACAATCGACCCGTCTTTAAGAAGAATCCAGTTTTCAGGATTGGTGATACTGTGCGTCTTGTTGCTTTCCATGTCGGATTCGCTGATATCCGTAGTAATCTTCAGCCAATCCATCATGTCTTCGGTAAACGTGACGATAAGACCGCGGGAATCGCCTTCTTCCGTGTAATCGACGACCTGCGAATTGGCGCTGATTTTCGTCCCGTCCGAATAGTAAAGCCCGGCCACTTCAGGACCGACCGTATCGTACGTTTCCTGATAGGCGCGGTAGTAAATGTTCTGGTACGTGCTGTAAAGCGAAGTTCTGGAATCTTCCGTCCAGGCGAAGGTAAAACAGCCGTCCGGAGTCATGGAGACCGAACTGTAGTGTTGTTTCAGACCGAAATCGCCGTAATAATCGAGGTACTGCGTAATTCCAAGATTTTCCTTGCCTTCCGCAACCCGATGCGGATCGACCCAGTACATGTTGTCCGCGCCTTTCCAGGAAAGCTCGGAATTTTCCAGCGGATTGAAGAGCGAAACAAGTTTGCTCCCCTTGTTGTCGCCTTCCCCGGTCTCCGTACTGACGACCGGTTCCGAGTTGAGAAGAGAAATATGATAGCTGCTGTCCGTAAAGGTCACGCGGAGCATTTCCTGAACCTCCCAGGTTCCGTCTTCGCGCTGCGAAAGGACCTCGACGACGTCGAAACTGTAACCGTCGTTAATCCCGACCAGAGCCAGCTGCTGGGCTATCGTCGTGCGCAGTTCCTCAATCTTCGCGGCGGAATCGTCGGCGGCGTCGAACTCGCCCCACGTCACGTACTGCTGTTCGTCGTCCTCCAGAATGGTCTTTCTGGTAGCGGCCAGTTTTTCGTCTTCGTCGTCTCCCGTCTGCGAAATACCCACGCGGAAATTGCCGACCGCGTTCCGCACGTCAAAGAGCTGGTACGAAACGTATTTGACCGAAATCATCGGACTATCCGGATTGCGGCTGAACGTAACGGTCATATCGTGCAGGTTGCCGGCCAGCTGCACCTCAAAGAAAACTTTGTCGGCGGAGAAAGCGTCGTCTCCGTTCAAATCGTAATCCGTTCCGTCAAACAGACGACCGTAATCCGTACTGAGAACGCTGACCTGAACGTCTTCCAGATTCGCCTGCAACAACCCGGCGCCGTTCAAAGAACTTACGATCGCGCTCTGAATCGCGGACGCCGCCTTGGTTTTATCAAGCGCTTTGTAGGCGGTTCCGGGAACCGTATCGTAACAGCCGGAAAGATCAACCGAAACCGTAACGTCGCCTTTCTGTTCGGTAATCAACGCCTCGCCGGTATACGAATCAATCGCCGTATTCTGCTTGAAGTAAGTCATCACAAACGTGAAATTCTGCACCAGAACCGTCGCGTCCGTAATGTCGTTGTCGTTAAGCGGTTTCTCAATGAGATTTCCATTTTCATCAAGGACCGGCCCGTAGGCGTCGCCCGTTTCTTCGTTCATAACGTAATTATTAGCGAAGAGAGTTTTTGACGTGCTGGTAACGTTGCCTTCGGAGTCCACCCACCGGCAATCCGGAAGATTGGTATTATAGAAAGTGGTAAGCGGAATAGACAAATACGCCTTGGGATCCGTTCCGTCTCTGTTGGCGTTGGCGATACTCTCCGTGTAGAGAATGTTCTCTTTTCCCGCGGCAATACTGGAATATCCGGGAGCGGCGTCCGCCATCATAAAGTTAATACCGTAACCTTCGCCCTTGACCATATCGAAGTACTTATGCAGAATTGCCGAGAGACGGGCGTACTGCTCCTCCGTACATCCTTCGTTGAAAACTTCGGCGGCCTGCCACTCCTCGTATCCGACTTCTGACAAAGATACCGCGCGATAACGAACGCCGTCTTTCTCCAGATTGCCGGTCGGATCCTCAACCGCATGAACCAGCATGCCGTTCTCATCACGGGTACCAGTCTGCGCGGCGGCAAGAATCGTATCGATCAGGGAATCGACGTTGCCGTTTACGACATAATCGCGCCAATAAAGGACTTTATTGACCGTGTCGTAGAACATAAAATCGTTTACCGGATCAAAGTACAGTAAAAGATCCGCGTTCTGCTCGTCGTTAATGTGTTCCTGAATATAGTACTTCATAAGGACGGCGGAAGAGACGTCCGCGACCGATTCGTTGCCGTATCCGTCGTACGAAACCAGATAATCGCCGTCGGCGTCGAGAACGATATTGGTATTCAGTCCAGCGCCCCAGTAAACCGTTCCGGAACCGTCCAGCGAGGCGGAATTACTGCGCGCCTTGCTGATTGGGTTGGAAAGAGAAGTTCCGTCCCATTTGTACATGGAGTAGAGGTTATTTCCGTTCTGCCACGCAACCATGATCTGATTATTCTTGTTCATGGCGATGGAGGTCTTGGAATCGGCGTCGTCGATTTTCATCGAATCCACGACCTTCGTGAAGAGCGTCGAGTTATTTTCCTGCTGTTTCTCTTCATAAAGAGTCATCCGGATATCGGCGCCATTAATGGAATTTTCATACAGATCGCTGCTGTAGGAACGCCATGTCCACGTGACAACCGTCTGCGTTCCGTCCGGCGAAACGGCAATCTGCGGGAACGCGGCCACGCCGGTAATCTCTGAATCGACGCGCTCTTCATCGCCAACCTTGTTCGCTTCGGCGTCAAAACGCTGCATATACACGCCGTTGAAGTACGAGAACGCCTGTCCGGTAGAAGTCCAGACGATGGTGAAATTCCCGTCGTTATCCATGGCGATGGCAGAATTTCCGTTCGGGTTCACCGTGCTGTCGTTCACCAGGAACGCGTTGCTGGTCGCAATCCAGCATTTTCCGTCGTTCAGAAGTTCGTAGTTTCCCGTTCCCGTCTCGGAGTCGTAAACGTAACTGCTGTACATTTGAGCGGAGAAGGTACGCGCATAAATATCCGACCAGCTTCCGGCGGAATGCGTCGATAATACGTCGCTCGTCCACGTGATGGCAAAATCGCCGTCGGCGTCAAGAGCCACGCTGGCATTATACTGATCCGTCGTACGGAGAATCTTCGACTTTTTATTGTAAATTTCATCCGAAGTAGAATTAACGCGGAATTCTTCGCTGCTCTGTTTCAGAGTGACGGAGAAATAGGAATCCTTGCTCAACTGCGTTCTGGCGTTACCCCGTAACTCTTCAGGAGTTTTGGTGAAATTAGCGGCCGAAACATAATCGACGCCTTTGAAAACCACCTGTTCGATATCGCGTTTTCCGGCGGAATTAATGTAGGTAATATCAAAACCGATAACCTTGCCGGAATCGTCCAGACCGTAAACCGGCACGACGCCGACTTCATAAGAATCATGGGTCAGATTCGTCGCACCTCCGGCAGTCGCGCCCTGGGACAGAGACGGAGGTGCCAGTTCGTTGACCGTGGACTGCATAAAAGCGACCGCCAGCTGTTCCGCCGTCGCCGCCGCGTCGATTCGGTATCCGGTAAAATTACCGTCTTCATCGTAGTATTTTTTCAGTTTTTCCTTGCCGTAAATATCCGTCTCTTTTTCATATTCGACAAATACTTCAAAGATTTCCGGACGCGCCGACTGGGTTACGACCGCGCCGGCCCGATTGTCTTCATCCGCGGCTTTAATCGAGAGCAATTCCACGGACTCTCCATTCTGGAAATCGGCGTCGTTGAAGGAATCCGCGCGGAATTTGACCGTGTATTTGGACTGGGTATTCACCTCGACCTCGACGTTCCCTTCGCCGAAGATTTGCGTAAGCGCGTCCTGAAGATTTTTACCGTTCGCGTAGACGTTCTCAAGATCCGTCGTATTCAGGAAAATAAATTGAACCGGGTCCTTGTCCCTGAACGAAACCTCATACTGCGCGAAGAAATTAAGTCCGGGATCAAATTCAATTTCCTGAACGTAATACTCTCCAGTCTGAATTTTGAAACTGTAGAGCATGTTATTGATATCGTCTACGGCGGAAGTATCGATGGTCAGACGCTGCACCTCGTCGGTGAAATATCTCGCGTAAATATTCTGGTCCGTCTCTCCGGAAAGGGACAGGCTGACGTTCACTTTCTCGCCGTTCTCGTTGAGGTAATAACCGTCGATAAAGTTCTGCGCGGTATAAAAAGTAAGATTGTCGTTTGAGTCGTACCACCCGACGTTTCTGGAAGCGTCGCGGAAAATATAATCCGTTCTGGTCCAGGTCACGACAAAATCGCCGTCGGCGTCCACCGCGACGCTGTTTCCATTCGCGTTCGTATCCTGCACGGCGGAATATTCGGTATTAACAAGGATATCGTTCGCCGTATTCGGAGTGACAGAAAGAAGAATACGCGCTTCAAGCGAGTCGAGAGCCAATTTCCGGCTGCACCTTTCGGAAACGGATTTTCTGTGCGAGTTTTTCTTCGGCGCAACGGCGAAAAAATCACGTAATGAAGACAGGTTCAGGATTGACATTTTACTCTTTCCTTTTGTTTAAACAAGTGTAAAAACCAAATACGCGCCGCTTTTAAGAGCGCAAATCAGGTTTCGCTTTCAGTAAATTTAATATTGTGCCGGCAGACGGTCTCCCGTAAACCGTTAAACGTTCAAACGTACGTATTCAATCGAAAATCAGTCTTTTGTCGATATTAACACGATTTCCGCATAAAAACAACACATGACAATCGAAATATCGGCAAAAAATTTCCACATTCCCAATGAATCCCAACTTATTTGGCAAAAATTTATTAATTTACGCACAAAAAAGACGTAAAAGTATTATCTGGAAAATCGGGCGTATTCCTCTCTCCGCCTTTCAGCCGGTATGGTTCAAAACGACGGATAAATACTTCAGGTTTATTTTCAAATACTCAATCCGCGGGACAGCCCAATAGCGTTTAACCGTACGCTATTTGCCGTCGTGCATCCACCAACAGTATTTTTCCGAGGTAAGGGCGCTGAAACAACGCGGATTATCCGGCGGAAGCAAAGCGGCGCGATGAATCCCCGGCAGAAGCTCCAAATCAAAAATCTCGTCGCATCCGTTCTCAAACAGGAACGTACCTTCCTCGCGGCCGGTAAGTATATTCACTAAAACTACGCCGCATACGGTATTTTGGTTCTTTCTCCACAGTGGAAATTCTCTATTTTCATTATTTTTAACAATTTTCGAGAGACCGACCACGGCATAATTTCCCCAAAAAGCCAATCCTCTCGTAATTCCCGCGAGGCGCCGAACAATTTTGACCTCGCAATTTCCGGGATTCATAACGCACAGCTCGCCGGCCGCGGAATTCAGGAACCACAGACATTCTTTATACCATCTTGGCGAATGCGGCATCGCCAACCCCTCAAGAATAATCTGATTCGACCGGGCGTCAATCATAACGCCTTCATTCGTCCGCGTCTGCCAACCCAAAGGTTCGTTCGCAGGAGCGAAGGCCGTCGCGTAAGCGAGGCGTCCGTCAACCGTTTCGGCTCCGCTCAGGTGACATCTGTCGTCCGGCATAATATCGGTAATAAAATCAGGTTTCCAAACGACTTCAAAATGGTATTTGAAACTTGGTCGCGCGACGCATGAAAAGCGCGTGTTTACGAAAAGCATTCCCTCTCGATCCGTAAGAACGTCGCCGACGCCGATATCGCCGACGTACCATGCCGTTCTCGGCAGGTAGCAGGCGTCGTAGGTTCCCGGATGATCGCGATCGTATTCAAAGGCCAGCGGCTGCGCGTCGGCATAAAGAGAAATTTCGTTTTTTGAAGCAATCAGGAGCTGATTCCGCATCGCTTTCAAACCCGTCGGCATGTCCATGGCGCGTTGCAGAAGCGTAACCATGTTCCCGTCCCAGCCGAGAAAACAGATTTTCCCCGACCGACGAGTTGAAAAAACGACGCTTCCGCTGAAACTGGCCATCCAGTCCCGAAATCCGGGATCCGCTTCGCAATGAACGGAGCCGACGTTTCCCGCGGTTTCCTGCATTCCCATTTTACGTCTCACTTTCCATTTCGCGCGGCTTAACGCGATGAAATGCAACTCTGTTTCAAAAACTAAAGATAGACTTGCTATGATAATCGGAAAAATCTTCAAATAAGTCTATTCAAGAATAAGATAATTTGCTACAATCAACTTGAATCATGAAAATACTCCCCTCATAATCGACAAGGTTTCCCAATGTTAATAAAATTATTTATATTTTTTATACTTTCCTTCCTCGCAACCAACCGCCTGACCGCGCAGGAAACGCTCGAATTAACGCTTGCGGAAAATACCCGGACAAACAAAACGGAATCGTTTTTGCCGACAAATCCATTCACGCGGATTATTCGAGACCCAAATAACGAAATGATTTCTTTCGATACTTCTTTTCTGACGTTCGTCTCCGCCGACGGCAAACAGCGGGTAACGCTTGCGGCGGCCATTCATATCGGCGACTCGCGTTACTATCAGGAATTAAATCGACGATTTCAGAAATACGACGCGGTCCTTTACGAAATGGTAGGAAACAATGAACCGCGTCCGACGTCGGCCAATGAAAGCGGAGGCTTTATCGGATGGCTCCAACGTCTGTCGGCAATCGTCATGAAACTTGATTTTCAGATTGGCGCAATCAATTATCACGCGGAAAATTTCATTCATGCCGACATGACGACCGAAGAATTTACGAACGGGATGAAAAAACGCGGCGACGGCTTTATCGTGTGGTTCCTGCGAACGTTGGGTTACGAAATGGCGCAACCAGACGAACCGTTCCGTCAACAGCTGGAATTTGACAGGGAACTTCTCAAATTGATTTTTCTTCCCAACCGCGCGAAAACATTGCGCCGAATAAGCGTGAAAAGCCTTGCCGAACTGGACTCGACGATTATTCCCACCGAGGGCAAATACGGCTCGACGCTGATTGCCGACCGCAATGAAAAAGCGCTTCAGATTCTGCGCCGCGAACTGAATTCCTCCAAAAATAACATCGTGATTTTTTACGGCGCGGCGCACCTGCCGAATTTTGCGGAAAAGTTGGAAAACGAATTTGGGATGACGCCGGAAAAAATCGAATGGATTCAATGCTGGAAATTAGATTAATCAAACCGTTAAATTGAAAGATCCTGAAAATGAACGCCTGGCTCGTCGTAAATCATTTTGTTCACGCGGAAAAATTTGAAACGCTTTATTCCATGCTCGTCCGTTCGTGCGAAGAGGCCGGAGCGCGAATCAAAATCCGGACGAACGTGGAACTGCTGACGGAAATAAACGCCGAATTTAACCCCCAACCCGATTTTGTTCTTTTCTGGGACAAAGATCTGAATCTCTGCCGACGTCTTGAAAATCAGGGAATCCGCGTTTTCAATCGTTCCAGCGCAATCGAAGTCTGCGACAATAAAAATCTGACCAGTCTGGCTCTTGAAGGACGGAACGTCCCGACGCCGCGGACAATTCTGGCGCCGAAAACATTCAGGCCGGACCAGTATCCGGAGCTTGATTTTCTCGAAACAATCGGCGAACGCCTTCAATTTCCTCTGGTCGTCAAGGAGGCCTTCGGCTCGTTCGGAGCGCAGGTTTATCTTGCCCGCAACCCTCGCGAACTCCGGGAAATCGTTCAGAAAATCGGCGTTCGCCCAATGCAGTTCCAGGAATTTATCCATTCGGAATGGCAGGGACAGACGGCGGACGTTCGGATTCACGTCGTCGGCGGCGAAATCAAAGCGGCGGTCCTTCGAACGGCCAAACCGGGCGATTTTCGCGCCAACGTCACCAACGGCGGGAAAATGAGTCCGTGGGACCCGACGCCGGAACAGTGCGAGCTGGCGTTACGGGTCTGCCAAATTCTTGGAACGGATTTTGCGGGAGTGGATCTCCTGTTCGGCCCCAACGGTCAACCTGTTTTCTGTGAAGCGAATACGAACGCGCATTTCAAGAATCTTTTTGACGCGGTCGGAATCGACATTGGACGCTCTATCGCCGAATACGTCGTTTCGACCGTCGGAAAGGACAAAAAATGATTCGCGCCCTGCTCGTTTACGATCAAGCGGGACTTAACCGCAATAAATGGTTCGCTCAAACCTTTCAGAGGAAATTCTCGCAACGCGGTCACAGCCTTGAGCTGCAACTGGCGGAAAATCTGGATTTTCAAAAACCGAAACGCCTCCCGGACGCCGTTTTTATGCGGTGCATTCGTCCGGAATTGTCTCAATTTTGGGAAAATCAGGGCGTTCGCGTCTTCAATTCGGCAAAAGTATCGCGAATCGCAAACGACAAACTGGCAACATTCTTTTTTGCCAAACGACTCGGAATCCCCGTCATGGAATCGCGCGCGCTTGATTTTCGTGCGCTTCTTCCATTTCCATTCGTCCTGAAAACAACCGACGGTCACGGCGGAAACGAAGTATTTCTGGTTCAATCGGAAGAAAAACTCCGGACAATCATAAGCCGAACCGAAAACGGCACTCCGCGCAAATGGCTTATTCAGCGTTTAACCGACGCTCCGGGACTTGACGTCCGCGTCTATGTCGTCGGCAATCAGATCATTGCGGCAATGAAACGCGCCTCAACGACAGATTTTCGAAGCAACTACTCGCTCGGCGGCTCAGCCGAAATCTACGCGCTGAACCCGGAAGAGAAAAAACTGGTTTCCCGGGTCGTTTCCGCATTACCTCTGGATTTTGCCGGGGTAGATTTGATTTTTCACGAGAATCGTCCCATATTAAACGAGATTGAAGACGTCGTCGGTTCGCGGATGCTCTACGCAGAAACTCAACTGGATGTTCTGGACGTTTTTCTGGATTACGTAGAAAACGAATTCTCCAGCCCAAAATAAAACGGAGGCTTTCGCTCGAGAAACGAAAACCTCCGCCTGTCGTTCATTACTTATTTCATTAATCCCGGCTCCACTCCGTAACGCCGCCCGGCCTGTCTTCCAACGTGACGCCAAGAGCTTTCAAACGATCGCGAATCGCGTCGGCCGCGGCAAAATCTTTCGCTTTCTTCGCATTTTTACGCAACTCAATAAGCAACTCCATCAAATCGTTGACCAGGCTGGAATCTTCTCCTTCTTCCTTCGTAATTTCCGTATCGAAAACGCCGAGAATATTCGCCAGTTCGCGGAAAATCCGGCAACCCGCCTTCAGCTGCTCCGCAAGACCAGCGTCTTTCGTTTCTTCCAATTTGTTTTCATCGACAAATCGATTCAGCCGCTTAACCAGCTCAAACAGTTCGCCAATCGCGCCTCCCGTATTGAAATCATCGTCCATCGACGCAAGAAAACGATTACGGACTTCAACGATCCCCTTGAGAAAATCCCCGGAAAGTCCATTGGCAAACGCATCGCCGGAAACACGATCCGTATCGAACGCCAGTTCATAAAAAGACTGACCGGTCGTGCGCTGAAAACGTTTGAAGAAACGATAAAAAGCCTCCATTCCGGAACCGATCTGCCGAATACGCTCTTTGCTGAAATCAATCGGACGGCGGTAATGCGTCGAAAGAACAAAAAATCGGATATTTTCACCAGTAAATTCCTTCAGCATATCCTTAAACGCCGCGGCGCCCTTGGACTTACTGATCTTTCCGCCTTCCTGACTTGCCAAATCGCCTTCTTCCGGAACGGCGTCGCGCGTTTTACGCCCGCCGACTTTCCCAATCTCGCTTGAAGCCTGCATGAGTCCGTTATGCATCCAATACTTCACATACGGCTTCCCGGTGCAGCATTCCGACTGCGCGATCTCGTTCTCATGATGCGGGAACATCAGGTCCAGTCCGCCGCCATGAATCTCAAACGTATCTCCAAGCATCTCGCGGCACATTACGGAACACTCGATATGCCACCCGGGACGTCCCGGCCCCCATGGACTTTCCCAGGACGGTTCTCCCGGCTTGGCGGCTTTCCAGAGAGCAAAATCAGCCGCGCTGCGTTTTTGCGAAGCCATGGAACCGCCTTCGCCCTGCATCTGGTCCAGCGAACGATGAGAAAGCTTACCGTATTCCGGAAACTTCGCCACGTCGAAATAAACGTCGCCTTCCGACGCATAGGCGTATCCGCGATCCATCAGCGTCTGAATAAACGGAATCATATTTTTAATGTGCTCGGTCGCTTTTGGAAAATCGCTCACCGTCGTAACGTTCAACGCGCGAATGTTCGACTGGTAATCCTGAATCATCTCTTCCGCCAACGCGGCCATCGACGTCCCGCGTTCATTGGATTCCTTAATCAGCTTATCGTCCACGTCCGTAATATTAATAATGAATCGAACGTCGTACCCCGAATAGACAAGATGACGCTTGACCGTATCGAAAATCACGGGACCGACCATGTGCCCAATGTGGCTCGGTTTGTAGACCGTCGGGCCGCAGAGATACATTCCGACTTTCTTACCGCCGGTTACGGTCTTAAATTCTTCTTTCGTCTTGGAAAGCGTGTTAAAAACCTGAATCATGACTGGATCCTTTCAGGAAATCTAATAAAATACGGAATCTTCTGCGATTAAAAAACGACCGACTGAATAGTATATCACTTTTATGAAAAAATGCAAGGGGAAAGAACGGCTATTTCAAAATTCCCATAAAGTATCTTCCCATAAAGTATCTTCCAAAACGGAAACTCTGCGGCAATCCCCAATAGACGTTAAAATTTCCGCCAAAATCAATTCGGTTTTTTTCTTTTTTCCCGATTATAGCGCCCCAAAATCATAAAGAATCCGAAAAATTATTTTTTTTTGCGACGGATTCGCTCACTTTAACGCAACATGAAATATAATAGTAAAAGATAGAGAGTATTCTGCCTTTTCAGTAAAACGGAACTCCAAAATCCCTTCAAAAACCCAATTCATGTTTCATGGAGATATTTATGGAAACTCCAACCGCTACAAATGGAAGCAAGCCCGTAAAGAAAAACAGGAAGAAACTGTTCCTCTGGCTGTTTTCCTGCGTTCTGCTTTTTATACTTGTTTTTCATTTCGTTAGCGCCCGCCTTTTTCTCAAAACGGACGGAGGAAATCTGAAATATATTAATCCCACGATTGCGCAATTCCGGCATGAAATTGCGGTTCGCGGAGATATCAGCAGCTCTGAAAATCAGGATATTAAATGCCGTGTTCGAAGTACCGGCGGAGTCATGATCACCTGGGTCGTGGACGAGGGTACGGAGGTTAAGGAGGGCGACACGATCGCCGTGCTGGATAATTCAACGCTCATCGACAACCTGGACGCCCAGCAGATTAAAGTCGCGCAAAGCGAAGCAGAAGTCAAAGCGGCCGAAAATAATCTTCTCACCGCGCAAATCGCGAAAGAAGAATACGAAAACGGCTCCTACAAAGTGAACCTCCAGAAACTGGTCAGCGCCCAGATTAAGGCCAAAGAGGAACGCGACCGACTCGCCGAATATCTTCAGCACAGTAAAATCCTCTATGAGAAAGGGTTCGTAACCCAGTCGCAGTTGGAAGCGGACGTTTTCTCTCTGAAACAGGCGGAATTGAACCTCCGCGCCGCGGAACTTGATATTTACGTTCTGAAGGAATACACGCACAACAAACAGTGCAACAACTACGAAAGCGACATCAAAACGGCCGACGCAAACCTGGCCTCTAAAAAAAGCGTTCACCTCCAGAATGAAATGAAACTGAAGGACATTCAGCAGCAAATTGAATTCTGCACAATCAAATCTCCCGCCGACGGCAAGGTTCTTTACGTCAATGAAACCAATCGTTTCGGCTCGTCTGATTTTCTCGTCTGTCAGGGCGCCATGGTACGCGAACGCCAGACCTTTCTTCGTCTGCCGAACACCAGTAAACTTCAGGTGACGGCGGACATTCACGAAGGAAAAATCAGTTACGTCAAAACTGGCCAGCAAGTACAGGTCCACACCGACGCAACCGGCGATAAAGCAATCAGAGGCGTCGTCATTAAAGTTGACGAAAACCCGCAGCCCACCAACCACTGGATGGGAAACGTCAAAGAATACCGCGTCACGATTCAGCTTGAAGCCCCTGAAGGCGTTCTGCCGGGCATGACTGCGGAAACAAGAATTCTTGTCGAAGAGTCTCAAGACGAAAAACTCATGATTCCCACTCATTCCGTTTTCGAGCACGGCGGAAAATACTACTGTATCGAAAAAAAGCCGGACGGGAAACTCTATCCAATCGTCGTGGAACTTGGACACAGCAACGACAAAATGGTTATCGTCACAAGCGACGGATTAAACGAAAAAACTCAATTGCTTGCGGCTGCGTTTGAGAACCGCGAACTGGTCAAACTCCCGGAACTGGCGACCGGCCAGACCTCCTCCCCAACGATCCGCACCAACAACGAGCCGCTCACAACCGACGCTCAGGGCGACTCGTCCAGCGCCGCTACCCACCCAAGCCTCAACGGCCCGCAATCGGGGATGGACGGAATGAGAAAAGGACCGTCCCCCGAAATGGGAGGAATGAGACCCAACGAACCAAACAGACCAAACGGGCCGAAACCGGGTATGGACGGAAAGAGGAACAGACCGCCGGTCGGTATGGGAGAAATGGGACTAAACGGTCCGAATCCGGGCATGGACGGAATGAGTAATGAAGAAACGCCCGCGGGAATGGATGGACCACGACCCGACGGACCGCCCGCGGGAATGAATGGACCACGACCCAACGGCCCGCCCCCGGGCGGCGGCGCCGCTCCTCCTCCGCCGCCGTTCTGATTTCCAGTTGGATTTCCGCGGTTTCATTCCTCGAGCAACCGTTTTTCCATAAAAATCGCACCCAATTTCAGCCTTTACCGAAAAGGACCCCAAACTGTGAACGAACATTTGGCAGCGTCTTTAAAAGACGTTCAGAAACATTACTTTCTGACCGGGGAAACGGTCAAAGCCCTTCGCGGCGTCTCTTTCGACGTTCCGAGGGGGGATTTTCTCGCCATTATGGGAACCAGCGGTTCCGGTAAAAGCACGCTTCTGAATCTCCTTGGCTGCCTCGACCCTCCAACCTCCGGAAAAATCCTGCTCGACGGCGAGGACGTAAGTCAGATGACGGACGACCAGCTTTCAGAAATTCGCGCGAGTAAAATCGGATTTATTTTTCAGGCGTACAATTTGATTCCGCAACTTACCGTTTTGGAAAACATTGAAGTTCCGCTTCATTATTCCGGTAAAATTACTCCCCAAATGCGCGAACGGTGCCGCGAACTTGCAGAAATGGTCGGTTTGGGCAATCGCCTGAATCACCGTTCTTTTCAACTTTCAGGCGGTCAGCAGCAGCGCGTTGGGATTGCCAGATCTCTGGTCAATAATCCGGCTTTCATCCTGGCCGACGAACCGACTGGAAATCTTGACACGACTACGACTAATGAAATTTTAGACCTCCTGAAAGAACTTAACAACGACGGCAAAACCATTATTATCGTCACTCACGAACCTGAAGTTGGAGCTCAAACCAAACGAGTTATTCAACTTCGCGACGGCTTAATCGTCAGCGATAAAAATAATTAGCGGAACAGGCGTAAAAAACGTCGGTCGGAGAAACGGAGAAACACCGGTTCGCAATCGTAAGCGCGCTTACGAAAAATTTCAACGTTCCTCCAGGTGGATTTCCGTTTCAAAATCAGGATTATGTTAATGAAATCGGGGTAAAACCAGCGTGATTTTATCCGACGTCGATTTCAATGCGTCGATTCCGTTTCGTCATGCGTTAAATACTCAAAACCGAAAGAACCGTAAATGGCTCGGCAATGCCGTTCGCCGTTCTTCAATCACGTTCATTAAAAATTTATGCTTTATACTTGGTTACGAACATTCCAGCTCGGCTTCAAGAGTCTGATGCTTCACCCCATGCGTTCATTGTTGACGGTGGTCGGCATTTTTATTGGCGTTTCCAGCGTCATCTGGCTCCTGGCCATTGGCGAAGGCATCAGTCAGAAATCACAGGAACAAATCGCCAATCTCGGAGCGACGAATATTATCGTTCAATCCAGTCCGCCGCCCGACGACACGACGGCTAACGTGCGCGTTCTCATTTACGGATTGACCCGATACGATTTTGAAAAGATCAAGGAAGTCGTTCCCGATATTAAAGAAGCGTTTCCTATTCGTCACATCAAGCAACGAATCAGCAAGGGAGACAAAATGCTTGACGGGCGTCTCGTAGGCTGTACTCCGCATTACCAGAAAGCAAACGGTCTGAAGCTTGCCCGCGGAAGGTTTATCGACGACCTGGACTGTTCCGCCAAACGTAATTTCTGCGTACTGTCGAACGAAATGGCTACGGAACTTTTCGCTTTTGAAAATCCGATAGGACAGAACGTAAAAATTGGACGTTATTTTTATACGGTCGTCGGCGTCTGTCAGCCTAAAAACGCCTCGGCGACCATCGGAGGAACCTTTGAATCTCAAGATTACAGTCGGGACGTTTATTTTCCAATTCAAACTTTTTGGTCCGAGTTGGGTGACCGAATCTCAACCAACCGCAGCGGCTCTCACGAAACGACGCAGATAGAGATTAATCAGATTACCTTTCAGGTAGAATCCATCGAAGACGTTCATGCGACAAGCGAAATCATCAAATTTATCCTGAATCAGAATCATCAGGGTAAAAAAGACTGGAACATCACCGTTCCGCTTGAACTTCTTGAGCAGGCGCAGACAACCAAAATGATGTTTATGCTCTTTATGGGACTTATCGCGGCAATTTCACTCGCAGTCGGCGGCATCGGCATCATGAACATTATGCTCGCAACGGTAACCGAACGCACGCGGGAAATCGGTATTCGCCGCGCCCTTGGCGCAAAACGGAGCGACATAACCCGACAGTTTCTCGCGGAAACCATCATGCTCTCCGTACTTGGCGGTCTAACCGGAATTTTTGGCGGTCTGCTTTGCGGCCCGTTTACGGAATGCATTCGTTTTCTGCTGAATTTTTATTTTCCGAACGTAATGGCTCAACTTCCGGACTTAATGAAAACCATGGCCCCCATTCTTGTTCCGTGGTCAATCCCGCTTGCGTTTGCGATTTCGGTTTCAATTGGGGTTATTTTCGGTCTTTACCCGGCTCGCCGAGCGGCCATGATGGATCCTATTGAAGCATTACGCCATGAGTAACGGTATTTTTATTCATTGAATCCCAACTTTTATCCTGTGCGAATTTTTTTACCAGAAAATTCGCACATTTTACTTTTATGCAGATTGAAGAATCCTTTTCCCAAAAAAATCCGCTTTGCCGCTGGAAAGACTATCCAATTCTGATTGCCGTTTCCGGCGGCGCCGACAGCACGGCTCTCCTGCGCCTTTTTCACCATTTTCGCGAGAAATCCGGTTTGAAACTCTTTGCGGCGCACGCGAATCATCAATTTCGCGACGAAGAATCCGACGGCGACGAGATCTTTGTGCGCGAGCTCTGTCAAACGCTTCGTATTCCGTGCGTAACGAAACGTCTGGAAATTCAAAAGACGTCCGAAGGTCTGGAGACGGACGCCCGGAGAGCAAGATACGTCTTTCTGGAAGAAACTGCGGGAAAACTTGGCTGTCGTTATCTTGCGACCGCGCATCATCGCGACGACCAGATCGAAACCATCCTTTATCGAATCCTGCGCGGAACAGGCGTCGCGGGTTTAGCCGGGATGTCAAGATATCGCAAACTTAACGACGCTCTCACGCTCATTCGACCGCTTCTTTCATTTTCCAGAGATGAAATTCTTTCATACCTTGAGCGAATTGGCCAGATCTGGCGAATGGACTCCAGCAATTTTAACGAAAAAATCTTTCGAAATCGTCTGCGTCAAAAACTGATTCCTCTTCTTAAAAAAGAATACTCTCCTAATTTGGAGCAAAGTCTCGCGCGGTTGGGAATAATTGCAGAATCAGCTCAAAATTTCATTAATTGTCAAACGGAAGTTCTGGCTCAAAAAGCCGTCTCTTTTTCGTTGGACGGAATTCGAATTTTTCCCCAAAAAGCTCCGGAAACAGAAACGTTTCTCTGGTCGGAGCTTCTACGAAAAATCTGGCAGGAAAACGCGCTTCCTCAACAAGCGATGGGGCTGAAAGAATGGGATTTGATGACCGCGATGTTGCGCGGCGAACAAGGAACGCCGAAAATTTATATTTTTCCCGGAAAAGTAGAAGTTCGGCGTGAAACCGACGCCCTCTGGATTCAATTCGCAAAAACTTCTGAAAAAATTCTATAAAAAATTTCTTCGGACCTTGACAGTATTCCTTCTTAAACGTAATATTAGAAAGAATATCTTCTCAACGTTCGCGCGGGCAGGTCCTCTCCCAAGATCTGTCTGCGGATTGAATCCAAAGACAATATTGAATATTGACAAAATTTATGAAAGTATTTTTTTCCGTAGGAGAACCAAGCGGCGACGTTCACGGAGCCAATCTGATTTACGCCCTGCGTCGGCTTGATCCGGAAATACGCTGCGTTGGATTCGGCGGACCTAAAATGTCCCAGGCGGGGCTCGACCAACGCTTTGACTTAACCACGCTTGCCGTCATGTGGCTTGGCGAAGTCCTGACGAATCTTAAAAAGTTTTTTGCGCTTGCCGATCAGGCGGAAAATTACTTTCGCGAAGAAAAACCGGACGCCGTTATTCTGGTGGATTATCCGGGATTTAACTGGCATATCGCCAAACGGGCTAAAAAATACGGAATTCCGGTTTTTTACTACTCGCCGCCTCAAATCTGGGGTTGGCGGCAGGGTCGCGTCAAAAAGATGAAAAAGTTCGTCGATCTGGTTTTCAGCGGTCTTCCCTTTGAAGCGCAGTGGCTTCAAAAACATGGTTGCCCGGTAGAATTTGTGGGACATCCTTTTTTTGATGAAATCAAAAATTATCCTCAAAATACGGACCTGATGAACTACCTGAAGTCGCGCCAGCCATTAGTTGCTCTTCTTCCAGGTTCAAGGATGGGAGAAGTTCGCCGAAATTTTCCTGTTTTCTGGAATACGGCGTTAAAAGTTCAACGCGAGGCGCCCAACGTCCGCTTCGCGGTCGCGGCGTTCGGCGAATCTCATGCGGAATGGATTCGAAATTTTCTTCAAAAAAAGAATGACAAAGATCTGATTAGGAATCTGGAAATTTACGTTCAGCACACGCCTGAAATCATCCAGACGGCGCAATGCTGCCTAAGCGTTTCCGGGAGCGTTTCGTTGGAGCTTTTAGCGAACCTGGTTCCCACCGTGATTTCTTATCGAATTTCGCGTTTCGCCTGGTTTCTCCAGTGGCTTTTCCGTCGCGCCAAATATATTACGCTCGTAAATCTTCTGGCGGTTCCCAATCCTTTCCGCAGTCTGAATCCAGAATATCGTCCCGACAGTCCGGATTCCCAGGAAGTCGTTTTTCCTGAATATCTGAGCTATCGAGATCGAAGCGGCTGGATTGCGGAAGATTTGCTGAAATGGCTTAAAACTCCGACCGTTCGTCTGGAATACGTCCAACGTCTTGAAAAAATACGAGAAAAAATCGGTCTGCCGGGAGCCGCTCGAAACGCCGCTGAAAAAATTTTGGAAAATATTAGAAACCGGGAAAAAAACAGAGCTCTTTAAAAAATCAGGAACCCAACCTTATGTTTTACGAACCTCAAACAACTCAATTCGACCTTAATTTCACTCTTTGGGGAATCCCGGTGCGAATTCATCCCTTTTTCTGGCTTTTAACGCTTTTTCTCGGCATGAGTCTTCCGCCTTTTGAACTCCTGGTCTGGATCGCGGCAGTCGCTCTTTCCATTTTGATTCATGAATTTGGACACGCTTTAACTCTAAAGTATTTTGGTATTTCATCGCGAATTATTCTTTATGGGTTTGGAGGACTGACTATTTTCGACCGCAGATACCATCTGCGCTGGTTTGAGAATATATTTGTCAGTTTTGCCGGACCCGGCGCCGGTTTTCTGTTTTTGGGAGGAGTCGCTTTTCTCTTCTCACTTCTGGGACGGCCGGAAATCTGGAAATTTTTTCCCGCGACTATTGGGTTAGCTTCACTTCCCGGCGTTGAAATCAATCGGACAATTTTAACGCTTCTGTTTTTTCTGTTTCAGATAAATATTTTTTGGGGAGGACTAAATCTGTTGCCGCTCTACCCTCTTGACGGAGGACAAATCGCGCGTGAAGCTTTCATGAAATTTTATCCGCAGGACGGGTTGAATCGTTCGCTGAAAATATCGCTCGTAACCGCCGTTATTCTAATTATTTACTTTTTCCAGAGTAATCAAATGTTCATCGCATTAATGTTTGGATGGATCGCGTTTTCGAACTATCAGATTCTCCAACAACTCACACGACGCTGGTAAAAAGATAAAAAAATTTTTGAGTTGAGTTTGATTCCATTTCCGAACGAATAATCAAACTATTTTTTCAAAAAAAAATTTTTTTCACTAAATTTTTAAAAAAGCAACTTAGTAATGGACAGAAATTACCGATAAAACAAATTAAAAAGGACGGCTTTTTATAAAGGAAAAAACGGTTAAACAATTAATTTGTTTTTTTCTGAAAAAATAACGTTTGCTAAATATTTGCCGATAAGAAACGACTCTCCATGGATGGTTTTGTTCGTTTTGAAAATCGATGGTCAAAATTTCCGGCATATTCAAATCCTGATGGAGGAAAATCATGGACAAAGCCCTCAAAGACGACGAAGTGAAAAAAACAACAGCGTCCCAAGTAAAAGCGACTCCAAAGAAATGCGCAAAAAAATGCTGCAAAAAAGCGGACGAAGCCGAGGAAGTAAAAGCGACTCCGAAGAAATGCGCAAAAAAATGCTGCAAAA
>CAZWOV010000007.1:0-11728 GCA_964635645.1 uncultured Planctomycetaceae bacterium
CGGGAATCGTATATTTTCATCGAATTTAAACTTGCGTTATCTACGCGTTTTTTTACTTATGGTATTCTTGGTAATTTTTGACGGCGATAACTTTTCCGATTGATAAACAAAAGATTTTTAGAGTTTTTCCCGACTCCGACGCGGCGTATGCTGGATTGTTTTGCGTTTAGGAGAAAATTTGCGACAGTCTCGCGTCTTACTCTGTTCCGATTTATTTGCAAAAGACGAAATTCAGAAATTTAATTCCGTTTTCAACGCCGATATGGAGAATGTTGAAAACGGAATTAAAAAACATTTTGGAAAAGTCCTGAAATTAGTTTTAAAAAGAAGTTTTCAGGACCTTTCTTCGATTTTATTCTGCAATCAGTTTATTCTGTAACCGGAACCGGACCGACGATTTCAAGATAGGAATCGACGGCCAGTTGAGAACCGTTTTTAATCTGAAGGAAGTTTTTCTCGATTACTGGCAATTCGCGCGCCAGAAAATACTTCAGAACCGTTTTCTTGCGGTCGCAGACTGCGGCCTGTTTCAGGAGGTAATGTCCGATGATGACGTCGCACCCCATTTCAACGAGGCGGCGCGCGTTCAGATCCGTGTAGGTGACGGACTTCGCTTTCACGAATTCCGTTCCCTCTACGACCTTTTCCTTCGCGCTGACCAGCTGGGCTTTCAGAGCTTCAAGTTCGGCGTCTTCGTAGACCGTTTTCTCGAATTCTTCCACGTACGACTGGAAAATACCGCTTGTGATTCCCTTAATGGCGGCGACGACCTGAAGCTGGCTCGTGCCTTCGTAAATGTTCGTAATTCGCGCGTCGCGGGCGTAACGTTCCGCGGCGTAATCCTTCATGTATCCGGAACCGCCGAGGACCTGAATCGCGTCGTACGTTACCTTGTTGCACATTTCGGAGGAATAGAATTTGGACATGGGCGTCAGCATTGCGTTGAGACGTTTGAGCGATTTCATCAAACGTTTCAGCGGCGCCGATTTTTCTTTGGGAAGATCCGGAACGGTTTCCGTAACTCGTTGCGCGTTATGTTCCTGATCGCAAACCGCCGCGGTCTCGTAGGTAAGAGCGCGGGCCGCTTCAATAGAAACGCGCGAGTCGGTCAACAGTTCGGCAACCGGCGGAAGATTTTCGATTGGACCGCCAAACTGGCAACGGGAGTTTGCGTAAACGCGGGCAAGACGGAAAGCCGCTTCTGCGACGCCCAGCGATTGAGCGGCAATTCCAAGACGCGCTCCGTTCATCAACGCCATGACGTAAGTAATCAAACCGCGCTGACGATCGCCGATGAGTTTTGCCGGGCAGTTCGTAAAGACAAGCTCGCAAGTCGGAGAACCGTGAATTCCCAATTTGTGTTCAAGGTGGCGAACTTTAACGCATTCGTTTCGTTCGGAGATGAAGAGACTTAAACCGCGTCCGTCTTCAATGTCGTGTTCGCTGCGCGCTAACGTGAGAAGAATTTCTCCGCAACCGTTGGTGATAAAGCGTTTCACACCGTTCAGGAGCCACTGTCCCGACGCTTCGTCATAGTCGGCGCGAAGTCGGACGGACTGAAGGTCGGAGCCCGCGTCCGGTTCCGTGAGAACCATTGCGCCGGTAACTTCGCCGGAACAGAAACGCGAAAGAGTTTCGTCCTTGATTTCCTGGCTGGCGAACGCGTTAATTGTTTCCGCAATTCCCTGAAGTCCGAACATATTCATGAACGAGACGTCGCCGCGCGAGACAATTTCCGTCGCCATGGTGTAGATGAGGGTCGGACAGTTTAATCCGCCGTAACGACGTGGCAAGGTGAATCCCATCAGATCCGCGGCGCCCATTTTGTCGAGGTTTTCGCGAACTTTCGGATTCAGCGTAACCGTACCGTCGTCGTTAAGCGTATTTCCTTCTTCGTCCACCTGCTCGGCATTTTTCGCCAGGGTATCCGCGGCAATTTGCCCTGCGATTTCCAAAACGCGGCGGTAATTGTCCACCGCGTCGTCCAAATCATACGGAACGTAATCCGCATTGCCGTTTTCGGCGTAATCTTCCTGAATTTCGGCCAGTTTTTTTACGTCAATCGCTTTGAAGTAAAACTGGATATCTTCATTATCAAGATAAAAGTTTCCCATAATCGTTTCAGTTGGTAAAAGGTGAATGTTTTAGCCTTCGCGACGGCGATTTTTAACAGCTTTTGTGAGCATTGGCACCACTTTGTTCAGGTCGCCGACAATTCCGTAATGCGCGACAGAGAAGATCGGCGCATGCGGGTCGTTATTGATCGCGATAATTTTTGCGGAGTCCTGCATACCGGCGCAGTGCTGAATCGCGCCGCTGATTCCGACGGCGATATAGAGCGCGGGGCGAACGGTCGTTCCTGTTTGTCCAATCTGGTATTCTTTACCGATGAAGCCGCTGTCGACAGCCGCGCGGCTGGCTCCGACGACTCCGCCCATGGCGGACGCCAGTTCGCGGATTTGTTCAAAGTTTTCTTTACTTCCTACTCCGCCCCCGCCTGCGACGATGATACGCGCGGCCTTCAAATTGACTTTGCGTTCCTCGACATGACGTTCAATGACCTGGACCAACTCTGCAAGCGGATCGAGTCCGTCGACTTTTTCTTCGATTACGTTTCCCTCGCGGCTTTCATCGGCGGGCTGGAGACTCATCACTCCTTCGCGTACGGTCGCCATTTGCGGCCAGTTGTCGCTGTTAATGATTGTCGCGACGATATTTCCGCCGAATGCCGGCCGGATTTGCAGGAGGAGATTTTTGTGAACTTCCTTTGTGCGATTGTCCGTAACGTCGCTGATATCCAGATCCGTACAGTCGGCAGTCAGTCCGGAACGGGTCTCGCTCGCGATACGCGGCGCAAGGTCGCGTCCAAGCGGCGAGGCGCCGAAAAGCAGGATCTGCGGTTCATATTTTTCAATCAGTGCGCAGACCGCTTTTGCGTACGGTACGGATGTGAAGTATTTCAGGCATGGATTGTCGATAACGTAAACGTTGTCCACGCCTTGCGCAATCAATTTTTTCGCCAGCTCGCGAACCTGATTTCCCGGAAGTACTGCGCCGACTTTTACGCCGAGTCTATCCGCCAGTTCACGCGCTTTTCCGCACAATTCCAGCGAAACGTCTGCAAGAACTCCGTCCTGCTGTTCCGCAAATACCCAAACTTCGCCTTGTCGATTCGGTTTTCCCATAATTATTCTTTTTTATTTTAAAGTTGATGATTTGTTTTCGTTAATATTTCGAGAACGCAGAAATCAAAGCGTGCGTTCCGAGATCAGTTCCTGAATTAGGCCGGTAATTCCTTCTTCCGTTGGCTCCACTTCCGTGAATCCCTCTTTCGTCAAAACGATTGACTCGATACGGAATACTTTTGTCGGAGAACCTGCCAGACCGCAACGATTCAGGTCTGCGCCAATATCGTCCAACGTCCACTGCTCAAGAAGAAGCCCTTTTGAACGAAGGGTTTCGGCCTCTTCGGGAGTTACTTCCGCGGGGACGGCCGCATGTTTGTTCCGCATGACTTTCTTTGCGGCGAACGGACGCGGTTCATTGGCTGTTTCAACGACGGTAAACAATGCCGGAAGTTGAACGTCGACAATCTCGAAGCCGTTGCCGATATTACGGCGAATTCTGGCAGTTTTCGACGCGCCGTCTTTGACGTCGATAACTTCTTCAAGATACGTCGCCTGTGGAATCGCCAACTTTTCCGCTATTTGCGGTCCTGTTTGCGCGGTGTCGCCATCGATAGCCTGACGACCGCAGAAGACAAAATCAAAATTACCGATTGTCTTGACGGCCTGCGACAAAATATAGCTTGTGGCTAAAGTATCGCTCGCCGCCGCGCGTCGGTCGGTTAAAAGAACCGCGCGGTCCGCTCCGCGATAAAGGCACGCGCGAAGGACGTCTGCCGCTTTGGGAGGCCCCATTGTGACGACGGTTACCGTTCCGCCGAAACGGTCGCGAATTTCAAGAGCCGTTTCCAGCGCATGAAGATCTTCCGGGTTGAAAATCGTCGGAAGTGCGCTTCGATTCACCGTACCTTCCGGCGTCATGGCGTCCGAAGTAACATTAGCCGTATCTGGAACCTGTTTGACACAAACAATCGAATTGAATCCCACGGAATTTACCCCATTTCTGTTTTAGTTAAAGTTTGCACAAATTGATATTTTATGTATTTTAGCACATTTTCTACGTTTGTCAAGACGAAACAAAAATACACTTATTTTATTCTTTTTCGGCACAATATAAAAAAAAACTGAGAAATTTTGGAAACAGTTTTGTTTTGGGAATGAATTTTTGTTTTCAAGCGAATCCGGTTCATTCTTTTAATGAGAAAAAGTAATGTTCAGACGCTCGATTTATTCTGAAGGTCGTTATTCTAAATGTCGAAAGTCCAGGAGTATGATTTGTCGTTTGGCGTCCACTGGTAATCAATATCTGGAAACATATTCGGGATGAAACGTTTGTGAAAACAGGAGCGGGTTTTATTTTTTCAGAGAGTCATTAATTATGAATTCAAAACTTCGACGATTAAAATCTGCTATTTTTTAATCGTCGAAGCGTCAAATCTCAAAATTCTTACAGTATTTCCGCCAGTACTTCGTCTAATTTTCTGTAGTTGTCAACGCAGAAAAAACGGATGTTTGAACGGTAAATCTGTTCGTCGTTTCCGCCTGTACGATAATCGTCTCCGACATAGGCGACTTCATCGCTCGTCAAACCGAGTTTTTGGTAATAGCGTTCCAGCGCATACAGTTTATTAAAAGGAAAAGGCGCGACGTCGAATGAGGACGAGCCGCCAATAAAGACCGTACTGCCTGGAAAAGCTTTTTTCACGTCTTCGAACATTATTTTTCGTCGGCTGCGATCCGGGTCGAAGGCCAGTTTATCCTCGATTTTTGCTTTTGTTCCCAAAAGCGGAAAAGTGATCATTCCAGAGGCGTGAAATTCTACTGCGTCTCCTTCCCACTTCGTAAAACCGTATTTTTGACGCAGTTCGGCGCAGACTTTGATCGTTCGTTCCCGATCGAATTCGCATTGAATATTCTCAATAACGTCGAGCGCGCCGGATTCTTTGTTGAATTGCGCGACCTGCATTCCGTAGTTGCCGATAATATCGATTGGATATTCGTTCATCTGCTTGAAAATTCTCATGCAGGCGCCGGCTCCAATCATTAAAAGACGGTATTTTTTTCTCAGACGATCCAGAATCGCCCGGTTCTTTTCATCTAAAGGAGATCGATGCTGCGTTAACGTACCGTCCAAATCAAACGCAAGGAGTTTTAACGTCATATTTTGCTCCGTAATATGATGAATTTTTTCAGAATTTTCCGACAATTTTTTAAGTATATTTTTTTAGTATACTTTCTGAATGCGTTTTAGTCAAGAGTTTTCTGAAATTTATTGACAGATAAAAAAACGGTACAGAAAAAACCGTACCGTTTTGCGTGGTATATGGGATGGACACTGGCTTCTCAAAGAATTGAGACTTAATTTTGACGTTATCCAAACTTAAAAATCCTTCTCTAATAAGTTTGGATAACGAAACCGGCTGAAAACTGATTTTAAATTATTTGAGCAATAAAAAAGGCTCTTCTTACCTGGATATTATACTATTCGGTTTTTTTTAGATAATTTCAGATATTTTTTTGAAATTTCACCCTGTGCCGAATGTTTTGATTGTTGTTTTTAAGCGAGACTTGCGCGATAGGTAAATTGAAACGGCGTTAAATGAAAAGAGACGCGCTTTTCAGACGTCTCTTTTGACTTTTGAGAGGTTCCCGACAATTAAAAATCGACGTTAAATTCGGTGTTTTCATCGATTTGGGTCGCGGCGCTTTCCTGCGTCGCTTCCGCAAATTTGATTGCGCCGAGCACGGCTTTCATAACGCCTTCCGCGTTTTCATTCTGTCCTTTGTAGCCGCGAATCGTAACGGTAAATGTTTTCCCAAACTGAACCGTCGTGCAATTCAGATTGTCAAAAACATCTTCGGTTTTAGGATCTTTGGAACGCTGCGCTTTGACGACCCAACCGTAGTCGCCAATTTGCATGAAGGCGCCTTCCAGTTCGGCGGCTTTGGCGTCCTCTTCAGTCGCCAGCGTTTTAATTTTTGCTTCTTCCGGGTTGCGTACGAAAACGCTTTGACCGTCCAGATTCGGATTGTCAAATTTGACGATAATTTTTCCCTGACGTCCGGCGGCATTCCAGCTTTCCGGCGCGGCGAATGTTACGCCGTATTCGTAGTTGCCCGGCGCGCCCATTTTAATTGAGGACGATCCGGCGGTTCCCTTGTCGTTGGAACCGCCAGAACAACCGGCAAGCAGGATGGAGCAAAGTGATAATGAAACAAAAACCAAATTTCTGATGGAAATTTTCATGTTCTTAAATTTTCCTGTTTGAATAAATTTTTAATATAAAATGAACGTCCTCAGGCGTCGATGACCCGTTTGTCCAGTTTTACAAAATGCGGAATTTTTTTGGATTCAGAAAGTTCCATCGCTTTCTTTTCAGCAAGTTCCTTTTCCCAAAATTCATATGTTTCAACACGTTGGAAATTTTGGGTATAAACGGACCAGTACGCTTTCAGACGAACTTCTTTGTTGGCGTTTGCGTCTGCCGAAACAGATTTTCTCCGCGTAGCGGATTTCTTACGGGAACGGGTTGGTAAAACAGGTTCGTCGTCCTCTTCCAAATCCTCGTCCATTTCGTCGTCGGAATAATCGTCTTCAAATTCATCGTCGTCGCCGTCGTCGAGACCTTCGTCCAACAAATCATTATCATTAAAGTCGTCGTCGTCAAATGGACGCGAGAGTTTTTTTATACTTCGTTTGGCCATTTCGTTTCCTCGAAAAATCTGAAAAAAACAAAACTGAATAAATTGGGAATGGTTTTAACGCTTCGGAAAATTTAGCAGAGGGAAGTCTGCAATACCCGAAACCTTTATCCTATCATACCGCATGACGCGGGGAATTACTAGCCCCCCCTTGCGTCATTTCTGTCATTTCTTATGAAAAAGATTTAAAAAAGTTATTTTGGCAGGACGCGCCGTACGTTTGCGCCCGACTTATCGACGAGAAGTCCGAAGCGTTTGGGTTTAAGGAGTATTCTGCCGTTCCAGAAAATCCCGATAGATTTCTTTCATGAAATTCGTTTCGGTTTCCGATAAGCGCGGAATATACCGCTTAAATCCGTACGATGGATTCAGGTGGCAAAAGTCAATGTCTTTAAATCCTGGATTTAATTCGGTGATGACAAACAGGTACGATTCTTGGATTTCAGGTTGTTTTCCGTTTTGGGGCCAGTCGTAAAATACGATTTTAACAGGCAGGTCGCGTGAATAAGTCACATAGATCTGAATGCGATAAACGTCGCTTCCGGAATTGTCGTTATATGTGATTTGAATGGCATAGCATTTTTCTTTGCCGACCTGCGCGTCTTTGAAATAACGGATTTGCGTGTCCTTGAATTTTGACTCGTCCCTGGAAAGTTCTTCCATTTCCCGGAGCAGTTCGCTGAATCGGAGTCTTCCTAAACCTTTGGGACAGGCTTTTTGAACGGTATTAGAATCCATATCGAACGCAATCGTACGATTCAGGGCCTTGGCGCCCGTGTTGACGATCAGCATCTGATCGTAATGTCCGGTCCAGAAAAGCATTTCGCGTCCTTCAATCTTTTGAGGAAAGACGCTCCTTCCATAAAAACTGAACGGTTCTTCGCGCAACTTAAACCAGATTACGTCCTGGCCGTCCAGAGAAGTGTTGGACTGATCCCATTTGTATAAAATGCACGAGTAATCGCGGATTTCATCTGAATACGTTGCCAAACGTCGGCGCGCTTTCTGATTAAAATAGCGCAGAATCGAAAGTCCTTCTTCGTGGTCGTACGCGGCGTTGGGATTGTTTTCTTCCCATTGTTCTGAATCTGAAAACTCGTCCGGCAGAGAAATCAGCGTTTCCCCATTTACGGAAATTTTTCCCAGGTTTTCAGGCAACGGCGGAACGGAACTGGGTAAATCCTCCGGCATTTCCTTTTCACGAGGAGAATTCTCGATTTCTTCGCGTTTTGATTCTTCTTCCGTTTCAGGCTCCGCGTTCTTAAAAACAAAGTACGGATTCTTTTTCTGAACGCGGGGAGAATTTACGAAACGGTCCGTCCGTCCCGTTGGCGTTTCCGGAGACGTTTGTGAAACAAGGCGTTCCGACGTTTCGCGACGAATCTTATCGGCTGGTTGAATCGAAGGAGAAACGTTTGGATTGAAACTGGAATCCGCCGTCGCGTTCCCTTTGTTTTCTTTTGAGCCGACTTCGGAAACGTCGCTTACGATACCCCCCGTCTGTTTTTCGAAATCGGAGAACTCCCAGCGATCCTGTTCTATCTCGTAAGTTTTCGGATTGGAGCGCCGCATTTCCCAGATTTTCAAAATCGGCGGAATGGGCCGTTTCTCCATACTCTCCTTCTGGAAACGTAAATTTTCGGCAATTTGTGAAATCTGTTTTCCAACGTCGCGACGAATCTGTTCTCTGGTTGCGTCTGCGTTAAATAACTTGACGTCATGCTCTGCCGTCCGTTTCGCTCTTTCCAGGACTTTTTCTGTTTGCCCGCGTTTTTCAGACGAACGCGGACGTTCTTCTTCAAGCTTGGCCATAAACTGCCATCCTTCCGGATATTGCCAGTTTTCCCTGGAAGATTGAAGTTCTTCGTAGCTTAAATACTGTTCAGAGTCAAAGCGATCCGAATCTCCGCGACAACCCCATCCCTGGTAGATTGTCATGAGTACGGCAAGTCCACAAACAGTATAAATAATCCCTAAAGTCGTTCTCATTTAATTTATTTGATCGCGGCCTTTTGTTAAATTACTTAAATTTATCCCCTCATTCCATTTATAGCGCATAAAAAAGAATAAATAGGACTTTTTGGTTAAATAAAACGAAAAAAACGGATTTTTCGGCTGCGGAGGGTCTGGTTGGATAAAATGGGCAAAATGAACCAGGCTTTGTTCAATGAAAGTTCTATTCTTTTTTTTATAGGACATTTAGAAGAAATTTTTATAAAAAATACCTCTTTTTTCCAGAAAAAAACAAAAATTTACTGGACTTTTTAAAACTTCTTGGTAAAATATAACATACGCGTTTTGAATATACGGTCAAAATGAAGGATTCAAAATTCCAGTAGTGGATAGAAATAAATATCGTATGAACGACTTATTTGTATTATACGCGCCGTTTAAGCGATAGAACTGGAAAATTTTTCATTTTTTCCGACTTTTACGATGAAAAAACAGGGGTATTTTTACGCTTGGATAAAATAAAATGGTTTTAGCCAACTTTTTATTTGTTTTGTTTATCCGAAAGTATTCCTGAAAACTTATTTTTCAGTGTAAAAAAGACGTTCAACAAATAGATATATTTTCTCTTGTAAAACAAAGAGAAAGTTTTATTTTGCATTTTATGCATTTTGACTAATCCAAATTCCAGTGAAAAGATTTTTGAGAATTTTTTCAAATGGAATCAAATTTGTTTGCAATATACTTTTTTAAAGTGTATTTTAAAATAAATGCTGAATTTCGTCGGATCGGTTAACGATTGTCGTTTGCAGATGAACGCGAACCGGTCTGCCTAAAAGTATAACGCTTTTTATTATTGATCCCAAAGGGGGTAATACCTTGCGCGAACCAGAATATCTGGATGACAATTTCGATCCCGAAGCTGAACTTGACGAATTTGATCTGGAAGAAACGCCGTTGGCGGCCTCCAATCTGGAGGATTCGCTTCCTGAAGATCTTGACGAGGTTGAAGAACGCTCCGATTTGGAATTGGAGGAACAGGACGCCTGGAGTGAAGATCCAATCCGTATGTATCTTCAGCAGATGGGAGATATTCCTCTTTTATCCCGTCCTCAGGAAGTGATGTTGGCTAGAAAAATCGAGTCAATGCGCGCTAAATTCAGTCTCAGGATTCTTGAATGCGATTATGTGCTGCGAAAAACCTGCAAGTTGCTGGAAAGCGTTCGGCAAAAAGGGGATTCGCATTTGGACCGAAATTTGCAGATTTCCACAGACGCGACGGAGCGTTCCCGCATTATGTCGAAACTGCCGGAAAATATTAAAACGGTCCGTAATATTCTGGAAAAGAATAAAATCCGCTACCACATAGCGACCAGTAAAAATTGTTCGAAGGAAGAGCGCGAACGCGCCTGGCTCGAACTTGGGCGCGGGCGCCGCAGAGCGGTGAAGCTAGTGATGGAATTGAAACCGAGGACGCAGAGACTGGAGTACTATCTGCCGATTCTGGAAGAGTATTCCAGGCATGTAGACGAACTGCGCATGAGAATTCAGTCCAGTTTGGCCCGCGGCGCCAAAATACAGAATCTCATGCCTACGATTAAAATGTATCGCCGTTATCTTATGGAGACGCGCGAGACGCCAACCAGTTTGCGCAATCGGGTTGTTTACCTGCGTTCCGTCTACTGCGAGTATCAGGACGCGAAGCGCGGTTTGTCCGAGGGGAATCTTCGTCTGGTTGTTTCGATTGCTAAAAAGTATCGAAACCGCGGTCTGAACTTCCTGGATCTTATTCAGGAAGGGAACGCGGGGCTTATGCGCGCTGTGGATAAATTTGAATATATGCGCGGATTTAAATTCTGTACGTATGCAACCTGGTGGATTCGGCAGGCGATTACGCGCGCGGTCGCGGATCAGAGCCGAACGATTCGTATTCCGGTTCATATGGTGGAAACGATGTCCAGAGTGCGCAACGTCGTGCGTCAGCTTCAGCAGGAGCTCGGGCGCGAGCCTACGGTAGAAGAGGCCGCGGCGCGAAGCGGAACCTGTATTGAGGAAACTCGCCGGGTGATGACGATGAGTCGTTATCCGATTAGTTTGGACCGACCGGTTGGAAACAGCGAAGACAGTCAGTTCGGCGAACTTCTTCCGGATAATACGGCGCAGGCTCCTTCCGTCGGCGCCGGTCAGGATATGCTTCGCAATACGCTTCAGGACGTCCTTGAAACGCTCAGTTACCGCGAGCGCGAGATTATCAAATTGCGATACGGGCTTGGCGACGGATATAGTTATACGCTGGAAGAAGTCGGGCATATCTTTAACGTAACTCGGGAACGAATTCGTCAGATTGAGGCGAAAGCGGTTCGAAAGCTTCAACAGCCCGTGCGAAGTCAGGAGCTGGTTGGGTTCCTTGAGTAAATGGAATAAATTGCGGACGAAAGAGTCCTTGCGAGCGGCCGGAAGTTGATTCCGGCTTTTTTTGTAATATGGTTTACTGGAAAAGGCGGATTATCCGCGGGATTTTGGGATTGTCAATATAGAACGCGGAATTTTTTCATTGAATTTTCAAAGGGCGTTGGACCGGTAATCCGTTTGATAGATAGTATGGAAATTTTAATTTAACAATTTTTACGAGTTGTGAAATTTCTCTGGAAAGAAAAGCGAAAAGCTAAAGTTTACTTGCTGAAAATACGAAATTTTAAATACAGTTGACACAAGGCTTTTATTTCCTAGCGTCAGCTTAATCCGTTCGACTGTTTTAAAGGTTAAACGCGATTCCGTTGGGAGTCCGAGTGGCGGCGGATTTTAGGTTGTTTTAGGAAAAACGGTATTTTAGCAGATTTTCAATAAATCTGAAAAAAAGCGAATTTTCCTCAACCTTGTTGGTTTCTGTGCCGATGTTAATTCAAGCATAGGTAAAACAACCTGCAAAAATAAAATTATTGAAGCAGTTA
>CAZWOV010000007.1:11738-18236 GCA_964635645.1 uncultured Planctomycetaceae bacterium
AAACTGAACTTAAAGGACTTTGGAGTTTTTGCCTCTCCATAGGTAATTTAACATCAGGGGGGATCTGATCCTGGAAAGCCCAAGGGGGGCGATTCAGGTAATTGAGTCGAGGCGAGTTGTTAAAACGGAGAGCCTACCATGAAGGTCTTCACAACTGGTCAGGTTGCCAAAATTTGTAAAGTGGCTCCGCGTACAGTCAGTAAGTGGTTCGATTCCGGTCGACTGAAAGGTTATCGTATTCCCGGTTCTCAGGATCGTCGTATTCCTCGTGAGTATTTGATCAAGTTCCTGAAAGAACACGGAATGCCGACAACTGAACTTGAAGATGCGGCAGTTGCAAAAGTTTTGGTAGTCGCGCAGGACCAGGTTCTTATTGAGAATCTTCGTCGTGAACTTCCGATTGAACGTCAGTTCAAAGTGGAAGTCGCAGCGAGCGGTTTTGATGCGGGTATCCAGGCGGAAAGTTTTCATCCTGACTGCATTGTTGTCGATTTCTCTATCGGCAGAACAGAGGCGTTGCAGATTTGTCAGAATCTGCGCCGCAACAGCGAATTTGCTGACATTATTCTTATTGCTCTTTTGCCCGACGACGGCAGCACGAACTATATCGATCGTTCCAATATCAATGAAACGTTCCGTAAACCGTTCGACGCTTCCCTTCTTGCCGAGCGTTTGAAGACTTTGGTGAGTGTCAGAAAGGAACTGATCTGAGTTTACTCAGGCGTTTAATGCTCTGGACTGTATAAGGGATGGAAAGGAATCGATTCGTCTCTTATATATTCCTGAACATATAAGGGTTGAAAGTCGGGAAACCGACTTTTCCTTTTTTCTTGAAACGGTCGCGAATAAACGCCGGAAATGATTCTGTATTCCGGATATGCTGAAAATGTTGTCGAGAGTTCTTTTGAGAATGCGAAGCTTAAGCTCAATCGCTCTTTTCCCGGAGAATTGGTACAATTGGAATAATTAGTTTGAAATTGGTAAAAAGAAGAGAAGTTTAGCCGACGGAGAAAGATTCTTTTCAGAAAAACGTTTGGGTTTCACGATAAAAAGAAGGAGGCGTGTTGCCGTTTACATTTATTCCGGTTTGGATTGGTATTTTTCAATGGAAATTTTGTAATTTTTTATTGCAAATTTCTTAAAACGGAATATACTGTTACTGGAGGTTGCGCGGACGTTGCGTCCGTTCTGTTTGAGATAACGGCCTTCACGTACTTGGATTTTTTTACCATTGTCGCGAGATTTTATTCCGGATCGGCGAATTCGGATTCAGGATACATTCGGAGAGCAGCGCATGAAGAACCTGTTTGGCAAAACGCTGGTTGTTTTGATTTTCATGTTCAGCCTTATGTTGCTGGTGGCGTCAGGGGCGGTCTATATGACTCATACCGATTGGCGGGACCGCGCGGAAAAACTTACGAAAGAAGTTGAACAGGCCGCTGGAATTCTTGACGGTTCTGGCCGTAATATCGGTTATCGTCGGCAAAACGCTCAATTGCAGTCTGCGATTGAGGATGAAGAGAAACTTCGCGACCAGGTTGTCGCCGCTCTTGCGAAAGAAGTGGAAAACCGGCAGAGCGAATACGACGCCTATCTGGAAACCAAAAAGAAAAACGAAAAGGAAACGGCTGCTCAATTGAATAAATTGGTTCAGTTGACGCTTTTCATGCTTAAGGCTCGCGTTATGTCGGACGATACGCTTATTAAAGTGCAGAATGAACGTAACGAACGTATTCGCGTAATGCGGGAATACGTAAAGAATATGAATCAGATTGAAGACCTCAATCAGCAGATTATTGCGCTTCAGAAACGCGCGCGGAGTTTGACGATTGATCAGAAAGATCGTCCGGAAGAATGATCTTTCTGTTTAAAACGGGCAGAAGATTCCCCTGTAACTTGTTAACGAATTGTCGCCTGTCGACGCTCGCTGGCGTATTTAGATTTTAAAACATAAAAAGGACTCCCATGAACTTGGTCGGAAAAATTTTTGTCGTACTCATTTTTGTTTTGAGTCTGGCTTTGATGACCTTGACGCTCGCCGTCTATATGACACATACCAATTGGCGCAGAATGGTGGATAATACAGATACCTCTCAAGGGTATCCCATGGGCATCAAACAGCAATTGGAAAATAGCCAGAAAGAAATTCAGGAACTTCGAAGCGCTTATGCAGTGTTGGTCGGTACGTACGAAGTAGCGCACCAGAGAAGTGTGAATGCTCAGAGCGAGGTTACGGCATTGAGAGATAAGCAGACGACGGAAGTCGAAAGTCTTAAACAATCAATTGAAACCTCCTATGCGGAAACTAACGGCCATCTTGACAATACTCATAAAGCGTTGGTGACCATTTCCAGCGGGCACGAACTTCTGCGCGACGCCGTCAAGGGACTTCAGCGCGAGATTACCGATATCTCCGACCAGCTTGCCGATAAAACGGACTATATGAACCAGATTACGCAGTTGGAACGCCGCAATAAGGAATTGGCTTCCAGAAACGACGATCTGAAAAACGAAAACGTTCGAGCCAACGAGGTCCTTACGTATAATAACATGATTAATGATCTGGATTACTATCGGACTCAGGCTCCGCCCGCCGCGATGCAGGGGCGCGTCCTTGAACAGGCTGGACGTAAAATTAAGGTGAACGTTGGAAGCGACGACGGAGTGCGCGTTGGACATAAGTTCAAGCTTCTCTCGAAAGACGGCAGCGTCTATTACTGCGACGTGGAAGTGGAATCGGTTTTGCCGGATACGGCTACGTGTACTTTTGCAAATTTGCGTAGCGAACAGACGATTAATATTATTCCCGGATGTATCGTCCTGCCTCTTTAATTCCTAAGGAGTGATTATGAGTCAAGAACAGAATGACGAATTCCTTCCGGATGACGAACAGCTGGAAGAAGTACAAATGGAAGAAAATTTTTCAGCAGACGACGAGTTTGCTGAAGAGGTTTCGGAGCCGTTTGCTGAAGATGGAACGTCGGAGGAGACGCTCGGCGGCGATATGGAAGAGGCGGTCGAGCCTGAGTCGGAAGAGTCGGAAGCGGAAGAAGAGGAAAAGCCGATAATGTACCGTCCGCCGCGTATGGATTTGTATACGGTTCTGCTTGCGCTTTCGTTAGTTTTTATTCTTCTTGCTACGGCGATCCATTATTTGGAATGTCCGTCCTCTGAATATGGAACGACGCCGTTTAAGAAAAACAGTCCGAAAGTCAGCGCACCCAACTGACGTCGGGCGTTTGTGAATCGAGACGATATTGGTGAATCAGAGATAATGAATAATGTCGGCGATGAGTTGGCATTATTCATTATCTTTTTTATTATTAATCCCAGATAAGTTCTTCCGCGTCGAAAACCGGTCCATCCGTGCATGTGCGGCAATAATCCCAGCCTTCCGGGGCGTTGGGATTTTTGCATTTGGCGACGCAGGTAAAGCAGATACCCATTCCGCAGGCCATGGGGGTTTCGAGCGAGACATAGCATTTCAGACCCGCGTCTTTGGCCAGTTCGGCAACCTTTCGGAGCATTAATTTAGGGCCGCAGGAGTAAACGCATGAATTTTGAGCGGTAAATTCTCCAGTTTCGAGTTTTTCTTTTTCCAGATCCGTGACGAATCCGCGGCGGGCGTAACTGCCGTCGTCCGTCGCGTTCAAAATATCCAGGCGTCCGGGAAATCGGCCTGAGAGTTCTTCAAAATCTTCCAGACAGGCCAAATGCGCTTTGTCGCGGCCTCCCCACAAAAGCGTTACTTTTTCCGTTTGGCATTCTTTCAAAAAAGCCTGGGCCAGAAGAAACATCGGCGTTTGTCCGATACCGCCCGCTACCAGGATTGGGCGAGTCGGCCGCTGGGTTTTGTCGGGATGAAGCGGGAAACCGTTTCCGAGAGGTCCCCAGATTTCAATGTCCTGTTCCGGGAGAAATTTCGCCAGGAGCTCCGTTCCTTTGCCAACGATAGCGTACACAACGTCAATAGCGTCTCCGTCGGTCCGGAAAATAGCGAGGGGACGCCCCAGAAGCGGAGCGTGAAAACCGGGAAGACGAAGCATACAGAATTGACCCGGTTGAGTCGTGCCGGCAATTTCTTTCGAGTGGATTCGAAGGCGTCGAAGTTGCGTTCCGACCGGTTCGTTTTGAATGATTTTTGCGGTTTGATGGAAAATGGTATTCATGAAAATGTCTTTCGTGAAAAGTGGTAAGCCTGATACTTTTGTTTATTATAGCATGTTGCGGAAAAAAGAAAAGGCCCGCCTTCCCGAACTCTTTTTATCTCTTTTACGTATTATACGTGTTCTTTGTTGGAGTTGTGTTTGATTTAACGATTTTTTCGAATTCCGGAAAATTTTTTTATCAATTTAAGATAATTGGTTTGGGTAGTCTATTGTATTTGAATAAAGTTGTGGTATAATTAAACAAAATAAAGATAGAGAATTTGTTGCAAGTTGGCGGATTGGGTAGGTTTGGGTTGCTTTTTACTCGTTGGCTTATCAGTTTTCCAATTTCGCAGAGTCAATATCCAGAAAAAACGGGAAGATAAAATATGAGTAAATCGGATTTAGAGCATACTTCTCCTGAGGTTCCCACGTCTGGGGAACAGTCGGAATACTCTTCCGGGATGGTTCGCGAACCGTTGCGCAATAATGTTGTTTATCGCCCCGGGAGCTGGCGCGGTCTGGTTCTTGGCGCGGCGGGTTTTGCGGTAGTTTCGGCAATACTTGCGTTTGTTTACGGTCTTCGGATTTGGGGTTCCGGATCGCTGTTGACGACGGTTTTGGGGATTCAACTTTCTCTTGTCGCAGTTACGTCGTTTCTTGTCGCGCATGCCGGTCGTTTACGCGCCAAACTTCTTGAGGTGAAAAGCTGGCGCCGCCCTGAATGGGGAAACAACGTTGAAAATCCCTATGAAATAGAATTTGACCAGTCAAAAACGATTCATTTTCTTCTTTTGGGGATAATTCCGACGATTATTTTTGCCGGTTTTGCGGCGTTAATTCTTGCCAAATGGACGTTTCCGGTTGAGAACGTTCTGCTGATTCCCGCGGGACAGACTGTTCTTATTGCAATTTTAGCAATGACGTGCAGTATCGTCTGGCTGATGTTCGCCCGATCTTTTGACGCGATTGCCGACGAGGAGGATAATTTACGCGATCTTCCGGAAGCGGAATCAATGACGGAAGCGTCGTGGGAATCCTGCTGGGCGATGGCTTTTCTGGCCGTGGCGATGCTCTTGCGCCAAATCGTGGATTGGCCTGAAATTGGGTTGAGTATTTTCTTTTTGGCCTGGTCTCTTCTGGTTTCAGTTGAGCAGCTTTGCCGATTGTTTTCCGGGTGGATGACGACGAAAGCGTCTCATGATTCCTTTAAATCGCCGACGGTGGTTTTTCTGCGCTACATGGTGTTTGTGCGCGGTAATCCGATTAAGAGTTTTTTCTTTACGATGGAACAAAAATGGGGCGTAAGTTTCCGTTCGTCCTGGTCGATTCGCTTTGTGGCGCGGGCAATGGTTCCATCGCTGATCTTGGTCTTTTTCATGGCGTGGGCGCTTTCGTGTCTCTATGTTGTGGGACTTGGCGAGTTCGGCGTACGTAAGGATTGCGGTAAAATACATCATGAAATTATTGAACCGGGAATTCATTTAAAGCTTCCGTATCCTTTCGGGACGGTAATGACGTTTCCCGTCAAGAAAATATCGATGCTTCCCGTGGGGTATGAGAAAAAAAACTCGGCGGAGTATTCCTATATTTGGACGAAAGAGCATGGAACGGAGTTTGAAATTCCACTGAATCAGGAAGAATCCTTTGTCGTGAACGCCATGGTTCAGTTTAAGATTAAAGAAGATAAGGACGGTTTCTTTAATTATGTTGAAAAATGTCAGAACCCGGAAAACGCGGTTTCTGAATTTGCCTATCGCGCATTGGTTGACGCGACGATGGGGCGTACGATGGAGTACGTCATGAGCGTGGACCGGGCGGCTTTTGCAAAAGAGCTGTCCAGTCGGCTGCAAAAACAGCTTGATTCGGAAGATATTGGTATTCAGGTTCTTGAAGTTTCGCTTTTGAACCTTCACCCACCGGTTGCGGCCGCCAAAGATTATCTGGAGGTGCTTTCTGAAGAAATCCGTCAGGAAAGCAAACTGCATACGGCGCATGAACAGGGCGTCTGTCGGCAATATCAGGCTGAAGTTCAGGCGGCGGCGGAGATCGCGCAGGCTAAAGTCAACGGAATCATTAAAGTGCAGAATGCGAAGAATGAAACGGCCGGAGTTCTTCAGGCTCATGAAACATACCGTTTGAATCCCGGTTGCTATCGTTTCCAATTTTGGCTTGATAACGCGCAGTCTGTCCTTGAAAATCGCCGTCTGGTACTGGTAGACGACTCAATCGAGGTCTTTTTTGATTCGCAACGAGCCGGTGGAGGCGGTGTGCCGCGCACGATTTTGAGCAATGCCAAATAGCGCGTAGTTCATGTGTGAACAATGCGAGGGGTCTTTTCACGTATTTA
>CAZWOV010000007.1:18246-20385 GCA_964635645.1 uncultured Planctomycetaceae bacterium
AAATCAAAATCTAAGATTATGAGGAAATCAGGAAACAAATCAGAACAGAATATAATGGAGTTTTTCATGTCGCATCACCATCATCACGGTCATGGCTGCCATTGCGGTCATCATGATCCGGAAAATAAACTCTCGATGAAGACGTACGTTTTCCGTATTTTTCTTTCCCTGCTGATTATTGCGATCGTCTTGGGATATGGAATGAGTTATCAGGTTTCTGAATATGAAAACGCGGTCGTTACCCGTTTTGATCGTCCAATGGAACCGGTTACGAAGGAGCCGGGACTTCATTTTAAATTGCCGTGGCCGATTGATCAGACCCGGATTGTCGATATGCGCAAACGTATCTATGAAACGCCTCATGTTTCCAACCAGACGAAGGACGACAAAACGGTTATTCTTAAGACGTACATGACGTGGCGAGTTAGCGACGCGCTGAAATTTATCCGCGCGTTTGGCGGCGATGTGGAAGCGGCGGAGAAGAATCTTGAATCTTCCGTTATTGGAATGAAGAACCCGGTTCTCGGAGATTATCCGATGTCCGCGCTTATTTCAACAAACGGTTCTGAAGTAAAGATTGCGGAAATTGAAAAACGGATTTGCGAGTCCGTTAATGAAGTTTTGAGGGAAAAGGATTCCGGGATTGAAGTGCTTCAGATTGGGATTAAGCGGATTTCTCTTCCGGAAACAAATATGAAGGATATTGTTGCGAAAATGAGAGCGAATCGCGCCACGGCCGCAAGTAATATTGCCCAGAAAGGCGCGCGCGACGTTGAAGCGATTACGAAACAGGCGGAAGTAGACGCGCAGGGAATTATTGCCCGCGGGATTAATGAAGCGACAAAAATTACGCAGCAGGCCGACAATGAGGCAATGATGATTACTGCGCGTATTCATCAGCTGGAACCTGAATTTTACGAATTCTGGAAGACGATGAACACAATTCGAAAGACGATTGGTTCCCGTACGACTCTGGTGCTCAAACACGATAATAACGTGTTTCGTCCGTTGTTTGAAATGCCGAAATGGACGCAGACCACGACGGCGTCCAAGATGAACATAGAGAAAGCGGAGGAGCTTTTACGTCAGGATGAGAGCAAACTGGACCAGGCGGTTTCCGTTCCTTCGCCAACCGTCTCCCCCGCTCCGGCAAACGCAAACGCTGACGCTCCGGCTCCGTCTTCGACTGAAACCGCTCCGGCTCCGGTAGAAAAAACGGAAAGTTCAGACGGCTCTGCGCCGGGAGTTTCCGCGGCCCAGATTTTGGGTCAGGGCGGAACGGCGTTGCTTTTAGGAAAATGAGATTCCGTATTCTTTGGGGGAATACGTTTGAGTCAGCGTAATGAAATATTAAAATAGAATCAATAAATTGGAAATAGTACTATGTCACAGAAAAAACCAGGAAAAGTCCTTTTCCAGGGAATAGAATCCGGGATGAAAGTCTTTCGCTGGATGGTACTCGTTCTCGTGATCCTCTTCCTGATTTCGGGACTGGCGAAAGTCCAGCCAACGCATATTGGTATCCTGACGCGCTTTGGAAAACTCGTTCCGGTTAGTTCCGGTCAGAATATTCGCGAGCCGGGGTTTGTCCTTGCGTTTCCATATCCGATAGATCAGCTTATCCTTTTGCCCAATACGCAGGAACAGCAGCTCGAAGTGACGAATGTCTGGGCCGCTCTGGACGATAATGAATGGAACGACGAGATTGATCCAACGATTGAAGGATATTGTCTAACGGCGGAGAACGACGTTATTCAGGTTAAAGTCGTCGTGAAGTATTACATTTCGGATCCTGTTGAATATGAATTTAATATGATCAATCCGAAAGAGATGATAGAATCCATGACGGTCGCTTCGCTTACGGAGTGTATCGCGTCGTGGAAATTTGATGAAGTTCAACATATGAATCGCGAAATATCGTCGGAAGTTTCGACGATGGTCGACGGTAAGGAACAGACGGTTGCCGAAATCCGTAAAGAAACGCTGGATGAAGTCGTGGCGAAAAATCTTCAGGATCGTCTTGACCGAACGGGAAACGCGGAGACGGGAAGAAGCGCTATTAGTATCAGTAACATGGATATTGTAGACGTTCATCACCTTCGTCATCAGAAACCGGACATTAAGAACAAAAAGACATCG
>CAZWOV010000008.1:0-7514 GCA_964635645.1 uncultured Planctomycetaceae bacterium
CAATGGGAATCACATTCAGGGTAAGCGTTTCTTCTTCGTGCCCCAAAAGAGAGCCCAAATTCCAAACGCAACGAAGATCCTGCGAAGCGGAACTTCCCAAAACCGTCGCGGTCCCTCTGCCGACTTCTGTTTTTTCTACGGAAAAGCACGGCGGAATCTTAATCTCTATCACGGAACTTTCAGACGTAACGTCGCTGATATTCTCTACCCGAAAGAGAATTTGCTCCACTTCGCCTACGAGGAGAACTTTCGGCGTCAAAGTATGAATCTTCAATTCCGCCCGCGGACTTTGAACGGAAACAGCTTCCTCTTTCGATGAAGTCTCCGAATTTGACGACGACTCAAGCCGTCCGTTCGGGCAGGAAAATGCAGACGAATCCCGACCGGATACGGGAGCCTTTTCTTCGACGGAAACGTTACTTCCATACCTCGGCGAAACCTCTGCCGCGCCGACTTGCGGCGAAGTCGTCAAAGTTCCCGCCGACGAATTCATCCGCTCTATTTTTTTACTTAACGGCTGCGCAAGACGCTGCGGCGAAACGTTCAAAACGGGTTTCGATTCGTCTTTTTCCATAAATTCCAGCTTCGGAATTCCCTTATTCCACATTTTCGCCTCATCTGCGGACTCCTGTGAAAAAATCAACGTTGAAGCAGATTTTAACGGTTCGTCGGGCGACATTCCTGTCGGCGCGGATTTCCGCGGTATCGGCGGCATGACCTCCTCGCCGTCCATAATCCCAAGTCTCTTGCGCTCTTCCGCCGTAAGTTTCTCTTTGGGTCTTACCGAACCCTGACGTTCCGCGTATTCCGCCGTTTTTGGCTCTTCCAGAACGATCCCTTCCTCCGCCGATTCATTCAAATCGGTTTCCATCGCCGTGTTCTCGTTTTCAGAAACGCCCGGTCTTTTCTCTGCAATCGGAAAAACGTCCGGTTCCGAAACGTCCTCTAAAACAATACCGTCCGAAATCGGTTCATTCTGAACCTTTTCTTCCGCCGGTACCGGTTCTGAAGTCGGCGCGACGTCCGAAACCGCCATCTCTTCCACCACGGCGTTCATCTCTTTCGTGGAATTTTCATCAAATTCAACTATCGTCTCCGAACCCGAAAAACTCTCGTCTTCGAGAATGACCTGATCCGGAATACCGGAAACAATTTCGTCGGAAATAATTTCTTCAGAAACGACGTTTCCTGCGGAATAAACCGACCCGGAACCGCTTTTATCCACTCCGTAGGACGGTTCGAACGGCGGTTTCTCATCGACGGGTTCTTCCGTACCGACCCAGCTCCTGCTTTGAGTTAAGGAAACGCCGGAAACGGACGAGTTAGGAACGGCGCCCTCCGAAGGCAACGACGGTTCCGACGCCGCGGATTTATCTTTTCCGAAACCTCTGAAAAAATTCACGACCGGATTCGTCTTTTTCTCCACGCTTCCATTCGCCGCCGATTGAACGCTTTTTCCGGAACGACTGTTCGAAACCCCTGCGCTTACCGTCCCCGCGTCTTCCGTGGCAACCGACCTGTTTTTCTCGCTATGAAACATTTTCCCAAAAAATCCGCCGCTATTTCCAGACTGCGTTTCCGTCGCGGCGGCGGCTGGAACCGTGGTTTCGGCAGTACTCTTCTGCGACCGTGAAGAGAGTATTCCCTTTGCAACCGTATGTTCCGCAGAAAATCCAACGCTTAAAAGCGCTAAAAAAATCACTGCGAATTTCATCTTTTCCAACTTTTTCATAGAACCACCTCAAATATTTCGGGCACAATGCTCTTTCCTTAAGAATTTCGGTAATTTCAAGGTGAAGGTTAAATAAAATAAATTGATTATTCCAAAAATTTAAGATCTATCAAATATACAGAAAATAAACGATAGTTGGAAACTATCAATCAATCAAACAAAAAAGCGTTTCTTCCGAAACGCTTCAAAATTCAGGCGGCGTTCATTCTGAATCCAGCCGAAAAAAACGCCTTTGAAATCACATTTCCAGACGTCTCGACATGGCAAGACGCAAAATAAACCTCTCCAGCAACAGACGGTCGGAAAGAGAACTTTCGCCCTTCAACGCAAAATCCAACTCAAGCATCCATTCCAACAGCCGCGTTCCTTTTTCCCTCCCCAGACGCCGCAGCTGAAGAGACGTTTTTTGAAGAAAATAGCGATTAACGCCGGCCTCCGTCAAAGCTTCGTCCATATTCGGCCTTCGTCCCGCTCTTTCATCTTCCAGAATCAGACGGGTCGCGGCGGCTAAACGCCGCATGGAACTGGCAATCTGCGCCAAAATGGCAATTGGAGCTTCGCCGGAATCCAAAAGTTGCCCCAGATACTGAAGCGCGTCCTTGGCCTGACCGTCCAGGATGCAATCGACCAACGTCCAAACGGTCTGCATTCTCCATGAACCGGAACTTTTGCGAATATGAACCTCCGTAACGGTTTCGCCTTTTTCCGCCAGAAGAGCAAGTTTGGCAAGCTCCTGATCCAAAAGCCCCATTTCCGCGCCTATCTGTGAAACCAGAAGACTCGCCGCCTGAGGCTGAATCTTGAAGCCATGCTTTTTCAACGCGGTTTCGCATACCCAGCGGGGAAGTTCGTTCTGCTCGTTCAGAGGACGGCAGTCAATAAGCAGTCCGTTTCCCTCCAACAGTTTGAAAAGGCGCGTATTTGCCGGAAAGTTTTTGAGTTCCAGAGCCAAAACTCCGGTTTCCGCCGGGGATTCCGCATATTTTTCAAGCGAATCACGATTTTTGGCAATAAAATCATCCGCATCGTTCAACACGACCAGTCTACGGGAAACGCCAAATAAAGAAAACGTCGAAATCTCTTCCCAAACGCGTTTCCATGAAACCGTACCGGCGTCAAAACATATCGGCTCAAAATCCTCCGGATTTTCGCAACCGTCCGGCCCTTCTTCGTATTCGCCTAGAGTCCGCGCGAAAACTTCCGGCAATTTTCCCATTACCTGACGGCGCAGATACGACTCTTCGCCAAAAACGGCGCACACCGTCGCGGGAACATGCTTTTCCGGTTCCGCAAGCCACTGAAGAGCCGGAAGACGGTTTTCCGACCAGGATGAAACGGTTTTCTTGGCCATCTTTTACTCCGCGTCTCGAAAATCTCTCTGATGCATTAGAACGTCTCCGCGCAATTTCAATACCAGCTCCTGAACCTCTTCTACCGTTTCCGGATGTTTCCGTCTTTTAGGAATTCGAATCTGAGAAGGAACGACTTTTCCATACTCAAATTCTCTGCCGATTTTTTCAAGGGAAATTTTACCATTCATCACGTCGTACGCAAACCAGACTCCAGCCACGTCGGCGTTCAGGTCCGTCGCGTCAAAGCCGCTTCCTCCCTCGCGGTCGTCGCTCAACTCCTTTTCCACTCCGATATTTTCTACCAGAGTCGGAATAATCTGAATCGTCAAAGCCGCCGACAGCCAAAAATGCTGACTGTGATCCTCCCGTCCGAAAATCGAAACGCCGCCGTTCGTCAGTTCTTTACGAATACCGCGTATTTCCGACGTTTCAACCGCGCGGAAACGCCGACCGTAAATCGGAACTTTATTGATCGCGCCGGAAGGCTCGAGAAATATCTGGCATGCCAAAAGAAACGCTCCGCGGGCGGCTTTACCGGCGGGAGAATCCGCGCTTCCCGTTCCGCCCGCTTCAAGAGCCGCCCAGGCCGCGTAACGAACGATTCTTTCGCCGCGCAGATCGCTTTCCGGTTTGCCTTGCGTCGAAAGCCCGCGAAGAGGTTCGTCCTGCGCAAGCGACAAAAGCGTCTTCAACAAAACGTAACGCGCCGTTCGAACCGGAAGTTCCTGCTTGTCCGTCTTCTCCGGTTCCCACTTCCCGGACGACATTTCTTTCAGAAGACTCTGAATCCGGAAAACTGTCGATTTCTTCGGCGATGTTTCATTTTTTGAAGAGTTTTCCGACGTCGATTTCTCAACGGACAAAACGGAACCCTCGTCCGATAAACCCGTTTCAACTTTACCGGAAACCGCCTGGTCCGACGAACCCGTCTCAACTTTGCCGGAAGCGCTTTCGTCCGACGCGCCGCGACTTTCGGCGTTCGCGTCCGCCGGTTCTTTTTCAGAAGAAGAATCGGACGATTGCCCGGAATGAAGCTTCTTCATTTTTTCAAGAATCCTGAGAAAAAACTCCACGTTGGGATTCTCCAGAACCTCAACCCCCGCGGCTTTCTGTTCCTCCGCAAGACGCTGAATCAGGCGGTAAACGACTTCAAGCCGCTCGCAGACGTCCGGATGTATCGTACGCAGACGTTCTCCGTCGCCGCGCCGAAACTGACGCGCCCAAAGATTCATCGCCAGAGCGTTCAGCGGATCAAACGCTATCTCAAATTTAACGTTTCTCGCATGACGCTCGTGAAGAATCGTCCGCATAATTGAATTTTCGTCGGAAGTATGAACCGCTCCAAGATAATGACCGATTTCATGGAGCAACGTCTCAAGACGTTCCGCCTCCGTAATTTGAGGAGCTTCCTCGCGAAGCAGAATTCTTCCGTAAAAAGGCTGACGCGCCAATCCAAGCTCCGTTTGAGATTCGGCAATATTTTTATGCGCGGTAAACCCCATTGCCAAAACGCCTTTTTCAAGCGGAGTCTTCTGTTCAAAATCTTTCATGACGTCCCGAAGCGTTCGGCTCTTTGGATCCGATTCCCAATTTCTAAAATCGCGAATTTCCAGTTTCACAAAACACGTTCTTTCCAAAATCTCGGAAGCCGCCCGAATTCTCGCGCCAACGCGCTCGCGCCAGGGTTTTTCCGCCATTGGAATATTCGTATCCGTAAAAACTACGACCGGAATCGTCAGAAAAAGTTCACGGCTTTCATTCGCGCCGCCGCGGTTTTCCCTATCTTTTCCCTGAATCCGGCTCGTGGGAACGGACGTCGGATATTCCGGCCCTATCCCTAAAAGCTCCTGAATCCCATTCTGCTTAACAAAAAGATAAATCTCGTCTTGAAGCAGTCGCAGACGAATCAATTCCCCCGCCCGCTCAAAAACCGCCGCCGTTTCCTGCGGATTCGAAACGCTCAAAAGACCTCCGGGAGGAAGCGTCCATTCCGTCCGCGGCGCGCCTTTTTTCATCTCCGTCCAAAATCGAATCGGCTCCTCCCCGACATTCGCAAGAATCGAAATCTTCTCCTCGTCCCAAACGGGCAAAAGTTCGCCCTCCGCTTCTCCGCTATTCGTGAAATTCTCCGCATCCTCCGCAAAAGTACGGTCGGAAAATCCACGCTCCATGAATAGAAAAGAAAAAAGCAAAAGAAACAGAAGACGGCAAACCGCCGTTGCCCCGCCGCGAACTCCCAAACGTCCAGTTTCCCAAAACATTTCATTTGTCTTCCGGTTTGCAGTCTTCATTTTTCTCTCCGGCCTTAAGCCCGATATCTCTTTCGTATATCAAAAAACGCGCACAGTAAACCTTTCGGCTTGCCATGCGCGCAAACTTCATTATTTTTGCGGACTAACCGCCGATTCTTCTATCAAAGAGCGACTACCTGATCTCCGGAGTTCATTTCCGCAAACGAAAAGGAAACCGCGCTCTGATCGCCCGCCTTCAGCGTTACCGTCTTCGTCTCGACATACGTCCGTCCGCCGCGCGTAACTTCCGCGCGAATGACGTAATCGTATTCATTTCCAGCCGTCAGACCAAAAGATACGAAAGAACGGCTGCTTCCCGCGGCGCTGGTCAATTTGTCGTTCACGTAAACGACGGCGTCCTGCGGAACGTAAATCGTAACGATTCCGCTGTTGCCCGGAACGCCTTCCTTCTGCGTGAAACTGGCCTGATGAAATACGGAATTCGTCTGGAAAGAAGCCTCGCCTTCCGGTTTGACAATGGAAGGCGCGGCGGGAGCCGTTCCCTGAACGGGCGCGGCCGTCGGCTGAACCGTATTGCGGTCAACGGGAGCCTCAATCGTATCGTACGTCGGAACGCAGCAGTCGGGCGTATAGTAATAACCGCCGGCAAAACCAGTCGCATACCAGCGATAACGACCGAAAAGGAGACGGCGGACAGGACCGGGACGCCAGCCAAGAACATAGTTCGTCGCGTAACCGCCGACATAAGCGGTCGGACCGCAAACGTCGCAAGCCGGTTCGCACGTTACGCATGGTTCCGCCGGAGCCGCTGCCGGAGCGCAGCACGGCTCTACAATCGGAGCGCAGCACGAATCGTATCCCCAGCCGCCGTAATAACCGTATCCATAGTAGCCGTAGTAGGCCGGATATGCAAATGCGCGGGGACCCCAGACCGGACCGCCCCAGTAGGCGTGACCCCACCAGGCCGAAGCCGTCCGACTCATTCCCAAAACGGACAGCGTAAGAACTGCCATAACGAAAAATTTAAGCGCTTTATTCATTCCTGACTCCTTTTAACGATTTATTCCAAACCCTTCCGCGCCCTTTGAAACGGAAAGTGCAGGATCATGCAAAACGCGGATTTGAAAATCCGTTTGTTCCAATCTCTTAAGTTCCAATTTCTTAAAAATAATAATAATCGGTAAAATCTATCTTATTTTACCGGATAAAAAAAGAACGGCTCAAACGAGAGACGGCTCCTTTTCAATTATCGACGCTCTGGCAACAACGTAGAAAATTCTTTCCCCTGCTCCTCAAAAAACAAAAAAAAGGAATACTTTGCGAACTTTCAACAAAATACCAGGTCCGCGCAAACGCGCAATTCTTGAAAATATGCGCAATTCAGGAGAATACCGTAAATTATACACGACCGAAAAGTCCAGTAAAGGGGGGAGAGACAGAAAAAAAGGGAATTTTCATAAAAAAAAAGAAAACTCCCTCTTAAAATCAGCATAACTCTAAAAACAACGGCGCCGCGGACGCCGCCAATCGGAAAACCCGCCCTCTGAAACACGGAAAAACGGATTTACCCAAATTCATTAATTCAGATAAACCGCGCCTGTTTTCCGGATAATTCTCAATTCAGGCGGCCGCAGTTTCCTCCGTTAACGTCTCCAACTCTTTTTGCGCGTCTTTTGCGGCGCTCTCAACCTTGCCAAGATATTCCTCCAATACGGAATTAATCATTTTCTCAAGCTCGTCAAGTTTTTCCATTACGTCGTCGTGCCGATCTGAAAGCTCCTGAAGATAATCCGTACCGAGCGTTTCTTCGTTCATGGCAAACCTCTCCTTTAAATGCCCGTTTATTCAGAATTTCTCATCTGGAATCCAGCTTTTCATTAGCAAAGTAATTTTTTCGTTTTATGAAACCAAAATTGCTCGTCATTCCGCTAATTGAAATTTACGTTTCTGAATTCCAATTCCCTGATCAGTTTGAAACATCGGCCAAAAATCTCCGTCCGCCTCAGCAAACGGCGCGCTAAATTTTCCGAATCTTTAAAATTTCATCCGGTTAAAACAATTACTCTAAATACAGAACTTCCACGAATTAAATCGATTCCAAAATATCTCGCCAATAAACCCGTTTTTCCGCATTTTCCAATTATTCCGACAATATCGACTGTTCCGGCGGCGGCGACT
>CAZWOV010000008.1:7614-19860 GCA_964635645.1 uncultured Planctomycetaceae bacterium
CGGCGGCGACTGCTCCAATTTTACCAAAAACTCGGCCCCGTTTAAGATATGGCGTTTGAAAATACCAACAATCGCTTTCAGGCGTTTCTCAAACTCAAAATTTCGCCGCGTATTCCAGTTCAACAAACTTTTACACAAAGCGCCCTTCCCGGTAAAATTCCCGTCCGCGTGTAAAAACTACGTTAAAATACGTCGCGGGGGACTTGATTTTTAAACGATTTGAACCATACTTTAAATGTTCTCCCGAGAGCGCAAGAAAAAATTTCAAACGTTTTCAAATTTTTAAAATTCCCCGACGCCTCGGCGCCAAGTCGTTCTCCACTCAATTCAGGAAAGAAACAATGCCCCAAACATCCAATCCCAACGTACGAAAAGCCACCTTCGCGGAAGAACTGACGAACGCCGTCTCTCACGGCGTCGGCGCGGTTCTCTCAACGACGGCTCTCGTCTTCCTTTTACTTCAGTCGAACGACCTTTCCTCCCGCGTGGGTTCGCTCCTGTTCGGCATTTCGCTCGTCTTTCTTTATCTAATGAGTTCTCTTTACCATGCGCTGCCTTCCGGAAAAACGCGCAGGCTTTTTCAACGGCTGGATCACGTTGCGATTTTTATCCTGATCGCCGGCAGTTACTCCGTATTTTGCCTTTCGGCGTTCAAGGGCCTGATCGGTTCCTGGATGCTCTGGAGCGTCTGGGGGATGGCGATACTCGGAATCTCCGGCGAAATGTTCCGGATCGGCGCTTCGCGCAAAATTTCGCTCGTACTTTATCTTCTGATGGGATGGCTCGTAATCTCCCAATACGCCGTAATCTCCGAAACGCTCTCTTCTATTCCCTTCTGGTTGCTCCTGGGCGGCGGAATTTCATACACGGTCGGATTCGTTTTTTACGCGCTTCAGAAATTCCCCTGGATGCACGTAATCTGGCATTTTTTCGTTCTTGGCGGCAGCGCCTGCCACGTATTCTGCGCCCTCTGGATCCTTTGACCGGCAACCGGCGGAATAAAAATCCGCTTCAATGCCCGCGGGAAGATCTCCGATTTTTCAGAATTTGCCGCGTTTTTTGTTTTGGGGATCAACGGTTAAAATTCGTTTGAAAATTCTTATCCCCCCCTTGAAAATTTCCGAAAAACCAGATATACTTAAGAGAAACGTTTTTTTCTGGTTTTTCAGAATTATTCATGAGCGCCTCAAACTCCACTTCAACCGGTTGCTACGTTTACTCTCTGGACTCCCTTCTTCCGGATGAAGTAAATTACGATTCCGCACAGTTTCAGAGATTGTGCTGCGGGTATTGTCTTGGAAAAAATCAGAAATTCCGTCTCGTAAAAAAGCTCGGCGAAGGCGGCATGGGGCAAACGTGGCTGGCGGATGAAATTACGAACGGGGAACCGGTTCAGCGCGTCGTGTGCAAGCTGTTAAGCCGCGAACTTCGCAGCAGGGAAAGAGCGCTGCGCGAGGTGCGGCGCGTATTCGACCTGACGAAGGATTTGAATCACCGAAACATCTGCCCCCTGTTCGGACGTTCCTGGGATCCGGTTTTCGGCGATTTTCTGGTCATGAAATTCGCGGACTGCGGCACGCTCGAGGACTGGTTCAAGGCGCAGCCGAATTATCAGAACGGCATTCCGCTCAAAAGAATCCTTCCCATACTTCGGCCAATAGCCAAAGCGCTGGATTACGCGCACAGCGCCGGGATCATTCATCGCGACGTCAAACCGCAAAACATCATGTTCATGAAATCCGGATCAGATTTTATCCCCGTCCTGATTGATTTCGGAATAGCCGCCCGCGTGCATGTGGAAAACTTCTCGCCGGAAATGACGACGCTCAGCCGCACGGACGCCATGTCGCACTCCTCGTCGGGAACGCCGCTCTACATGGCGCCGGAACAGATGCGGGGCGAGCCGCAAAACGGACGTACCGACCAGTACGCTCTGGCCATGGTCCTTTACGAAATGCTCAACGGATACATTCCGTTTAAAGGATACAATATCATTAAAATCAGTCACGAAAAGCTCTCGTTCAGCCCTGAAAATCCCAATTTCTCCATGCAGGTAAACGCGGCGTTGAGCCGGGCTCTTTCATCATGCCCCGGAGAACGATTTGATTCATGCACGGAGTTTATCTGTGCGCTTGAACTTCCGCCGCTTCCCGTCCGAAAACTTTCAATGCCGAAATCGAAACGCCTCTGGCAAAAAATCGCCGATTTTTTGAATATCTGGAAGCAAAAGTAAAATTGACGCGGACGCGGAGGGTTCCGCCGTTGAACAGCTTCGGCCCCGTCAGATTCCGTCTTTGAACAGTTTGTACTCGAAACTGTCCGTCAGAGCGATCCAACTGGCTTCCACAACGTTTTCACTCACCCCGACGGTTCCCCAGGTGGAGGTTTCGTCTTTACTCTCAATGATGACGCGCACGCCGGCGGCGGTTCCCGCCTCGCTGTTGATTACGCGCACTTTGTAGTCGAGGAGCTGAAGTTTTTTCAACGAGGGATAATGCGGAATAAGAGCTTTCCGCAACGCCGAGTCCAACGCGTTGACCGGTCCGTCGCCGTCGGCCACTTCGTAAAACGTCTCGCCCGCAACGCGCAATTTCACAATCGCTTCCGTATGAATTCGCGATTCGTCTCCCTTATTCCGTCCGAGCATGTTCACATGGTATTTTTCCACGTCAAAATGAGACCGGGCCGTTCCGGAACACTTCCGCACGAGAAGATCGAAAGAACCGGACGCCGCTTCGTAGGAATATCCCATGCTCTCGCGCGCAACCACGTCTTCCAGAATCTGCTCCATCAGATGCGAATTGTTCCGGATATGGTGTTTTTCCGCCATCGCGACGATATTCGACCTGCCGGACAGCTCGCTGACCAGAATTCTCCGTTCGTTGCCGACCTCCGCAGGGTTAATGTGTTCGTAACTCGCAGAATTTCGATTCACGGCGCTCACGTGCATACCGCCCTTATGCGCAAAAGCGCTCTTTCCCACGTACGGCTGATTGACCGGAGCCTTGAGATTCACCATCTCGTAAACATAACGCGAAAGATCCGTCAACGACCTGACGGCGTCGGGAACCAGAACGTCGTATCCCTTTTTCAAAGCGAGATTGGCGGCGATAGAAATCAAATTGGCGTTTCCGCACCGCTCGCCAAAACCATTCGCGCATCCTTGAACCTGCGCTGCGCCCGCGTCAACCGCCGCCAAGGAATTGGCAACCGCCAGCTCGCAGTCGTTATGGCAATGAATCCCAACGGGAACGTTCAGACTGGAAACGGCTTTCCGAACAATTTCATAGACTTCCGTCGGCATCGACCCGCCGTTCGTATCGCAGAGAATTACCCGCGACGCGCCCGCGGTCTCCGCCGCCCGAAGGCACTCCAGAGCGTATTCCGGATCGTCCTTGAAACCGTCGAAGGCATGTTCCGCGTCAAAAAAAACGTCGCGGCCGGCGGCCTTCAGAAACGCGACGCTGTCGTAAATCATATCCAGATTTTCCCGACGCGAACAACGCAAAATATCTTCCGCCTGGAACCGGGACGATTTTCCAACCATCGTAATGGTCCCCGCCTGAGACGCCAGAAGAGATTGAAGTCCAACGTCTACGTCGGCCTTGAGTCCCTTGCGCCGCGTCATCCCAAAAGCGCATATTTTCCGCTGAATCTCCGGTCGCGACTCGTTCGCCATCCTCCGAAAAAATTCACGATCTTTATCATTCGACGCCGGATAGCCGCCTTCAATAAAATCAAAACCAAGCTCGGCAAGCCGCGCCGCCAACTGACATTTATCATGAAGAGAAAAAGAAATTCCCTCGGCCTGCGAGCCGTCCCGGAGAGTCGTATCGTAGAGTTCAATGTGTCTCATTGAGCAAACCCCTTGGCGCAGAAAACACGGAAAGCACAGACACTTTTCGCAACAGATTATTTTAGGAACTTCGATTCCTGAGAATCCGCGTCATTCCGTGTTTTCTGCGTCAATAACTTTCAGGTTTTCACGTCGGCCGATCTTCAACGCTTTATTAAGCGGTCGGCACGCCCTATTCAATTCTTAAACGGTTAATCAAAAAAATCCCTTGAACCCGCCGTCGGATTCAAGGGATTTTAAATTTTCCAGAGACAAATCCACACCGAATCTCTCAGCAGGTACCGGCGACCGTAATCGCGATGGCGGCAATCCCGCCAGCGATAATGAGGATCGGATTTATGCTTCTGAGAATCGATTTCATTTTATTTGTCTATATTAAATTCTTCTAAAAATTACTGATTAAATTGAATTGATTTCAATCAATAACGCATTGAAAAAAACAACCCGATGAGGACTCGAACCTCAAAATAGGGCACCAAAAGCCCTTGTGTTGCCATTACACCATCGGGTTAACCGCTTTGTTAAGAGGATTTTAGCATACGTTCAAAAAATTTCAAGGGGGGGGAGGCCGCTTCCAGGGATTTTTTGAAAAAATTTATCCTCTTTTTCGCCCTAAAACGAGAAATCGCTCTCCTCGCCGTCTGAATCGTCCGCGTCGTCGCCGCCAAAATCAAAGCCTCCGTCGGAGTCGTCCGAATCATCCTCGTTTTCGCCGCCGCTTTCGTCTTCATCGCCGCCGCCAAACAAATCGGAGTCGTCCGAATCATCCTCGTTTTCGCCGCCGCCTTCGTCTTCATCGCCGCCGCCAAACAAACCGGAGTCGTCCGAATCATCCTCGTTTTCGCCGCCGCTTTCGTCTTCTTCGCCGCCGCCAAACGGACTGGAGTCGTCCGAATCGTCTTCGTTTTTGCCGTCGGCGTCCGCGTCATCGTCTGCGACGGACTCTTCCTTCAGCTCCGCGTCGTCGGCAACCGTCTGGTCGCCGTAATAGTTCGGATCGTCCTCGCCGCCCGATTCAATTTTTTCATCAATTCCGCCTTCAATCCGCTTTCGGTCCCGAAAAACCGTTCCGCCGCGATCAACCCACCCCGGCGCGGGATAAGAGATCAGCTCGGAATTAAAAATCGATACGAGCGACGCCTCCTCCGTCAGAAGCTGAACGGTCTGGTTATTGCCCAAAACGCAGTCTTTCATCCAGACCGAGCACCCGGTTCCAACGGCGACGCCGCACCGGGCGTTTCCGCGGCACGTCACGTTTTCAAGCTGAATTTCAACGGCGGCGTCGCTGGCGACGATACCGTCTTCCTGAAATCCCTGAATAATCAAATCGCGAATTACGATATTATGGACGTGAAACAGGGAAATTCCATGCCGGAGTTCGGGAGCGGTAATTGAATACGCGCGTTTCCTGGCCGTTTCCGACCCGTCGTAAGGCAAATAGCGCTCCGAAGCGGAAATCATTCCGGCGTCTTTCGGCTTAAAATAAACGCTTCCCCGGTAAAGCGCCCACGTCATCGGCCGCCAGTCCAGCTTCACCAGTTCTTCAAGCGACTCGACGCCTGACGTATCCAGCCGCCGAACAGGTTTCCCGCGATAGAAAAGATTCTGGTACGCAGAATACTTCGGGCGGTAGAAAAAAATTCCCTGTTGCCCAAGTCCCTTCCAGTAATTCGGAACAACTTCGGCAGAGCCGTCGAGCGTCGCGCCGTTCCCCAGAATACGCAGAGGATAACCGGAAATTCCGCTGACTTTCTCGCCGCTGATCAAAACGCTTTCACGATACGGCTCCGGATTGTTCGCAAGAATAATCGTATCCCCGCGGCTGGCAAGAGCAACGGCTCTCGATATCGTGCGGACGGGGCCGTTTTCACTTCCCGCGCGTTGCGTAAAACCAAGAAAGGCGTCGTTTCCGCGCATATTGTCTACGTAAATCTCACGCCCGAACGACGGACCGGAAACGCTGAAAATGAGAATCAGAAGCTGAAAAAGCGTTCTTTCAATGGATTTAGTCATTTCTTAACCTTTCAGTACGCACTGCACGTCTGGAATTTCACCTTTCTCCATTTTTCGGCCTCAAATCTCAGCGTCTTAAGAAGAAAATTTCTCTTTTCGACTTCCGTGAAAATAAAAATAAAACGACGCCCGAAATAATCAGAAAATCCCGCAAATAACGCGAAATTTGAAAACAAAACGCAAAACGCGAATCGGTTTCAAACCGTTTATTCAAAAACTCCCGCGCCTCCTTTCGGCGTTTCATTCTGCGTAAAGATTCGCGTCGTCGGTTCCCGGTTTGCTCCCGGTCGGTTTCCGGTCCGCGCCCGATTTGCTCCCAGTCTGCGCCCAGTCGGTTCCCGGTTTACGCCCGGTCGGTTCCCAGTCCGCGCCTGGTTTGCTCCCGGTCTGCTTCCCGGTTTGCGCCCGATCTGTTCCCGGTCGGTTTTCGGCCTGTTTTCACATTCTACGCCGTCGATTTACTCGATTTCCCAAATCGCGGCTTTGAGATTTCCCGCTTCATACCAGACGGAGACCAGTTTCCCGTCGCCGCGCTGAACCGTGGCGGGATATCCCAGGTCGCAGGGAGGGCAAGCGTTCAATCGGAAAGGTTCGGACCACACGCGCCCTTCGTCCAGGCTTACCCGGGCAAGAATCCCGAACGGCTCGCGCCGGTACCCGTAGGTCATGAGCAAACGCCCGTCGGAAAGTTTCGTCAAATGCGAAGGAATCCCCCAAACTCCAATTTTGTGAACGCGGGACCAGGTTCTGCCTCCGTCGTCCGATTCGGTTTGAAGCGTCTCCTGATCGCTCGTCGGAGCGTGACTCCTGATTTGAACGACGATTCTTCCGCTCTCCGCCTCCACGCCGTGCAGTTCGTGGTACCGCTCGAGGGATTCGCCTTCGGCCGGCTCAAATTCCGCGAGCCACCGCCACGTTTTTCCATCGTCCGCCGATTCTGCGGCGCCGACGGCTCGCGGAGTATCCCACAGTGTGATTCCGGGATAAAGCAATCTGCCGTCCTTCAATAAAATTGGGCCGTGAGGCGAATTCACGATCGAGGAATAACGTTCGGACCAGGTCTTTCCGCCGTCTTCCGAGCGAATCATCCAGCAGCCAAGCTCCTTTTTCCGCGCGTCCAGCGTCTCAAACGGGCGGTGCGCTTCATTCCACCGGTCAAACCGGGCGTCGTCCCACGTTCCGGCTCCGGAGGCCCGCAGTTTCCGTTCTTTCTCCAACGCGGGCAGGTACGCGAAAGAAGTGAACGACGTAACCAGAATCGTTCCTTTTGCCGTGACGCAGATTCCCGCGTCGCGGTCGTCCGCGGGATAATCCAGAATCGTTTCGCCGTCGGACCAGGTCTTTCCGCCGTCTTTCGAACGGAAAAGAACTACCCGACCAAAAGGACAGACGTGCTGTTCCCGACCGCCCGAAACGACCGCCGCCAGGTCGCCGTTCGGCAATTTCGCGATCGTCGGCCACCCCTGATAGCAATTCTGCCGAACGGGATTAATCATGACGTTTTCAAGAATTTTCGCTCTCAACTCCGGTTTGTCCTGCGCCTGAAGTCTGAGACCGCAGAGAATCGCCCCTCCCCAAACGCCGCTTTTCAAGAGCGCTTCGCGCCGGGACATGGAACGGGAAACCGTTTTCTTTTCAATTTTTTCAGATTTCTTTTTCATCAAATTTTCTCCGGAAAAGGAAGGTCGGCGGGCAAAAGGCAGGAACCGAAAACGTCCGCAAACTGCAAAGCGAATCGGCAGACGTTTCGTTCTGAAACTCGTTTCAGTTAATTTTAGCAGAAATTCAGAATTTCGTCAAGAGTTCGCGGGAAAAATCAACCGCCGCCGAGATTCAACCGGAAATCCCCAAAACGGGAACGCTATTGAACCCCTCCCAAAATTCGACCGGAAATTCAACAAAAACGGGAACGACGCCGAACGCCGATCCCGAAATTTATCGCGGTCTCTCAATCCCTTAAAGATCAAGGTCCATTCGATCCGACGGAACAAACTGTTTGCTCAGGTAATTTCCAAGGCGCAAAATGTACTCGCGCTGAAAATTCCATTCATTCTGATCCGAAGCGGAAACCGGATGATTCCTTGGATAAACATACTCCGGCAAAGCGTCGGGCTGATAGAGAACGGCCCCGGACTTCACGTCGATCAACTGAACGTTCATGTCCGCGCGTCCCTGCCACACGTTCGTCCCGGCAATATGGTTGAACGCGAGAAGATCGACGGCGATCACCTGGTCGGCGCCAACGGCTTTTCCAATTTCGACGAAATCGCTCTCCGCCTCCATTCCGTCGCAGTACTTTTCCACTTCGTCCTGCGGAATTAAAGTAATGCTTTCGCGTTTCTTTTTCTTTTTGAAATCTTTAATACCCAAAGTCAATTTGGAATACAGAGCTTTCGCCAGCGACGCGGCGACGTCGCCGTACTGATAGGAAGTCGAGGCGCGCGGACGAACCACGACGCAGACCTTGCCTTCCATCAGCATGCACGGCGGATCCACCTTGTCCCCCTGAACGGCCACGGCGAGAACGCCCAGCGCATGAGCGCACCCGGAAAGCGCGACGCACATTGCGGTCAGCAGGACAAAAAAACAAAAAGTTCGGCGCGACGAATTGGAATGTTCAGTTGAAGGAGTCATGAAAGAAATTTCCTGGATTTCTGATTGATTCATTTGACGACGTACTCTAACAGATTTTCACTGTTTTCGCAAGAGCAATTTTTTTCTTTTTTTCGAGTCTCTTGAAATTTTTTGGAAATATGCTATAATTCGGAGAGTCGGCGGGCGAAACCAGGCCCGAAATTCATTTTCGCGAGCTCTCGTTCCTACGCGGTTCTCGCTTGTTCAACCCGTTCACTTTTCAGAAACAGTCATGGCCAAAAAACGCTCTTCCTCCGCCTCCAAACCAACTCCGGAAAATTCCGCGATGCGGATGGACGTTAAACCGGTAAAAGTCAGGAAACTCAGCGAAAAAGACGCGCGTACGGTCGACAGAATCAAAACGCTCGCCGGTTCCGTGGCGATGAGCGCCGAGGAACGCGAAGATCCCCTCATCCAGATTCCTTCGCGCTCTCTTTCCAACGTCTGGTTCAACGAACTCGAACGAATCATTGAAATGGGCGAAAAAACGACTTCCCGAACGCTCTTCAATCTTTCTCAGGCGCGCAGTTTCATGCAGACGCTGCTTATTGCCGAGGGGGCGTCCCAGCTGATTCATCAGGGAAAAACGCTCAGTATCCGTGGAATGTACTACCAGGCGAAGCACACGATAAAGGGAGTAAAGGAAGAAACCTTCAACGATCAGTCGGAAAGCGACCCGATTATCGAGGATCTGGAAGTCATTCTCTCCACACTGCGCGAAGAACTCCATCTTTACGCTCAAAAAAGGGGCGACATGGTCGGAAACATCACGATCATCGACCGCGGAGACCGAATCGACTGCTCAAGAATGGGGTCCGGCGGTTACGGGATTCCATCTATCGTCGAGCCGGAGGTCATTACGCTCGATCCCAACCTCTGCAAAGCGGATTTTGTTCTTCATGTCGAAAAAGACACCGTCTGGCAAAGATTCAACGAAGATAAATTCTGGAAGAAACACAACTGCATTCTGACACACGGAGGAGGCCAGCCGTCGCGCGGAGTCCGCCGCCTGCTCTATCGTTTGAATAATGAATTAAATCTTCCCGTTTACTGTCTTCTGGATAACGACCCGTGGGGGTACTACATTTACTCCGTCATCAAGCAGGGATCCATCAATCTTGCTTTTGAATCTCGCAGAATGGCGATTCCCGCCGCCAAATTCATCGGAATTCGCTCCGACGACTATGAATTGTGCGGACTCTCGCCAAGCGTCACCATCGCCCTGAACGACAACGACCGGAAAAGAGCGAAACAGATCGCGGAATATCCGTGGTTTTCCGACAAAAAAGAATGGCGGGACGAAATTGCCAAAATGCTTAAGCACGGTTTCAAAATGGAAGTCGAATCGCTCATCAGCAAAGGAATCACTTACGTTACGGAAGTCTACGCGCCGGAAAAAATCCGCATGATCCGCGAAGGAACGCCGGACGCTTTTCTGGACTGACGTTTTCTGCGAAAAAATTCCGTCAAACGCGGATTTGCCGTCTTACGAATCCGCGTCTTCCCCAAAGGATACTTAACGCGACGCGAAAACGAAACGCCGAATCCTCCCCAACGGAAACTCAACGCGACGCGAAAACAAAACGACGAATCTTCCGACGAACGCTCAGCGCGACGCGAAAACGAAACGCCGAATCTTCCCCGACGGATTCTCAACGCGACGCGAAAACAAAACGACGAATCTTCTCCGACGAACGCTCAGCGCGACGCGAAAACGAAACGCCGAATCCTCCCCAACGGAAACTCAACGCGCCGCGGAAACGGAGCGTTGAGTTTTGTCGTCATTCCCAGGCGTTTCCAATTGCCAGATCGACTTTCAGCGGAACGCTTAATTTCCACGCGCCGGTCATTTCTTCCTGAAGAATCCGACTCACGGCCTCGATTTCCTCCCGCGGACATTCAACGAGAAGTTCGTCGTGAATCTGAAGCAGAAGCCGCGCGGCAAGTCCTTCCCGGCGCAAACGATCGGCGACACGAAGCATCGCCAGCTTGATCAGATCGGCGGCGGACCCCTGAATCACCGTATTGACGGCCATCCTTTCCGCCTGATTCAACTGTCCCTTGCGGACTTTGCGAACGCCGCGAATCGAACGTCTGCGTCCCAAAAGCGTCGAAATACCGCCGGTTTCCAACGCATGGTCAAGAATCGCGTCAAGCAAAAGACCAATCGCGGGAAACTGCATAAAGTACGTCTGAATGAACGTTCGGGCTTCATCCTGCGGAATCTTCAGCTGCGCGGCCAAACCAAATGCCGATTGGCCGTAAATAATTCCAAAATTAACCGTTTTCGCAACGCGGCGCATGGCAGGAGTCGCCCGCTCCGGCGGCACGCCGTAAATCTGTCCCGCTACGCGCGCGTGAACGTCTTCGCCGTTGAGAAACGCCTCCTGAAGATTCCGGTCTCCGCAGTAATGCGCAAGAACCCGAAGTTCAATCTGACTGTAATCCGCGGAAACAAACGCCCAATCCAACTTTTCCGGAGCGAAAGCGCTTCGAATCATTTTCCCTTCCTCCGTTCGAACGGGAATATTCTGAAGATTCGGCTCGCTCGAACTTAACCGGCCCGTCGCGGTCACCGCCTGATTAAACGAAGTGTGAATCCTGCCGTCGCCGCCGATCAGCTTCGGAAGCGCCTCGACATAAGTATTTTGAAGTTTCATCATCTGACGGTACTCCAACAGCCTGGCCGGAAACGGATGTTGGGCCGCCAGCTCCTCAAGCGTCTGCGCGTCGGTGCTCGGACCGGTTTTCGTTCGGCGCAGAACGGGAAGATTCAGCGTCTCAAAAAGCGTTTTTTGAAGTTGCTTCGGCGAATTAAGGTTCAGTTCCCCGCCCCCTTCCGCGGACTCTCCGCCCGCCGCGCGAACCAGAGCGTGAAGTTCTTCGCGCAGCCGATCGATCCGAACCCTGAACCGATCTGAAATTTCCCGCAAACGTTCTTTTCGAACAAAAATACCCCGGCGCTCCATTTCCGCGAGGACGCCGACAAGCGGAAACTCAAGCTCAAAACAGATTGAATCCAGACGCGCTTCCTGAAGTTTTGCCGTCAGAATTACGAAAAGATTCCGCAGAACCAAACGCTGAACCTCTTCAAAATCCAACGCCGTCGGCCAAACCGGTTCTTTTTCCTTTTTTCCCTTTCTCCCTTTTTCACTTTCTACGGCGCGTTCCGCCCACGCGGTTTTCTTTCTCTGAATTTCCAATTCCGCGCCGCGAATCGCCTTTGTCGCCTCTTCCGATTCCAGAGCCTCGGGAAACGCTTCCGCCAAATCCTTAAGCGACTCGTGTTTGCCGTCCGGCTGGAAAATGTACGCGGCGATCATCGCGTCGAACCGCGGGCCGCGAACCCTTACTCCGTAACGGCGGAAACTATTCTCAAGTTTTTTCAGATCAAATCCGACCTTAATCGTTTCCGAACTTTCCAGTTTCGCCCGATTCCGCGCCAGAAAATCTTCCAGTTTCGACGCTTTCTCATCTTCCGCGCACAAGCGTCTGTCTTCCGAAAACACGCCGAAAAGCTCCATTTGCTCCGTTTCGCAAACTTCAGTTTCGCCGACCTCCCGCCGCCGGTCCTCGTCCTCCAAAAGCGCCGGCGGCAAAATCAGAATATCCGCATCTTCGGGACGTTCGCCGTTTTTCAAATCGAACCGTCCGTCAAAAAAAGGAATCTCCGCCCGACTATTGAGCGATTCTTCAAAGACTCCGGAAAGTTTCGCCGTTTCGTCTTCCTTACCCTTTTTTAC
>CAZWOV010000009.1:0-19629 GCA_964635645.1 uncultured Planctomycetaceae bacterium
AACGCTACCGGTTGCTCCTCCATCTACGGCGGCAACCTGCCGAGCACCCCATACTGCAAAGACGCGAACGGACGCGGTCCCGCCTGGGCCAACTCCCTGTTTGAAGACAACGCGGAATTTGGTCTTGGTATGCGGGTTGCGGTCGATCAGCAGAACGACTACGCGAAAAACCTTCTCGTTGGTATGGCGGAGCACGTCGGTCAGGATCTGGTTGACGCCATTCTGAACAACCCGCAGAAGACGGAAGCGGAAATTGCCGTTCAGCGCGACAACGTTGCGAAACTTCTCGCGAAGATTGAAGGCGCGGACTGCCCGAAAGCCAAAGCACTTGCCGACGTCGCGAGCTTCCTCGTCAAACGCAGCGTCTGGTGCTTCGGCGGCGACGGTTGGGCGTACGATATCGGCTACGGCGGATTGGATCACGTCATGGCTTCCGGCCGTAACATCAACGTGATGGTTCTGGATACCGAAGTTTATTCCAACACGGGAGGACAGGCCTCCAAATCCACGCCGCGCGGCGCCGTCGCCAAGTTCGCCGCCAATGGTAAGAAGTCCCGTAAAAAGGACCTCGGCATGATGGCCGCCTCTTACGGCAACGTCTACGTCGGTCAGATCTCCATTGCCGCCAATCCGGTTCACGCTCTGAAAGTCATGCTTGAAGCGGAAGCGCATGAAGGTCCGTCTTTGATCATTGCCTACTCGCACTGCATCAACCACGGTATCGACATGCTCCAGGGTCTTGAACTCCAGAAAGAAGCCGTTAAGTGCGGATACTGGCCGCTTTACCACTACAATCCGGCCGACGAAACTCCGTTCCATCTCGACAGCAAGGCTCCGGAAGGCGCGTTCAAGGAATTTGCCATGAAGCAGAACCGCTTTAAGACGCTCAAACTCCTCAATACGCCTGAACAGACGGAAGAGTTCCTTGCCGAAGGTCAGGGCGACATCAACAATCGTTACGACTACTACAATCAGCTTTCACAGCTGAAGCACGAATGATTGTGAGCGGGATTTTCTCCCGGTCATGAGTTAAGAAAAGGCGGAGCGGAGTCATCTGTTCCGCCTTTTTAATGAAAAAGAAAAAACTTTTCGGATAAAAATGAGATTCAGGAACGAGCGTTTCCGGAAGAATCGGCGTCGAGTTCAGGAATTGTTTTCCTGAAGCGGCAGTCCCATGAGCTTCATGAGAAACTGGAGGTCCTGCCAGGTCGCGGCCTTTTGGGCGGGATTACGCAAAAGGTAAGCGGGGTGGTAGGTGCAGACGACGCGGGCGCCGCGGTATGAAAATTCCCTCAGACGCATTTTGCTGATGGTAGTGGTCGTGTCGAGCAGGTATTGAGCGGCGGACGCTCCCAGACAGCAGATAAATTCGGGTTTGACGATATCGATTTGCGCGTCGAGAAAGGCGCGGCAACGCAACGCTTCTTCCGGCAGAGGCGCACGGTTTCCCGGCGGACGGCAACGCAGGATATTGCAGATGAATGTTTCTTCGTCGCGGTTGATTTTCATGCCGTTTTCAATCATTTTCGTCAACAGTTGCCCAGCTCTTCCCACGAAGGGGATTCCCTGACGGTCTTCGTCCGCGCCGGGGGCTTCGCCGAGAAACATTAATTTTGCGTAGGGATTTCCGATTCCAGGAACGGTTTGAGAGCGGTTTGAGACCAGTTCAATGCAACGTACGCACGCGGCGACTTTTTCTCCGAGGAGACGGAGCGCTTCGCGGCGATCTTCCATTTGCGTAAGGTAAGAGTAGTCTTCGTGCGGAGGAACGATAACGTCCAGAGAAATCGGTAGTCTTTTAGGCGCCATAATTCGTGGATCCCGGCTACTATTCGGCCGGTTGGGGGAAAAGATAGTTGAGCCGGATGAATTCGGATTTCCGGAAAAGGACGTTTCCCGCGTCAAACCGGGCTCCGTTTTTTCGGAAGCGTTTACGGCTTTTAAGGGCGGTCCCGCTTGTCTATCCGGCAACGGCTTGGAATTTTGTGAAAATGGCGAAGGATTCCTTGCCGGAAAGGAGTTTTCACCTGTCAAATCAACGTTGCTTTTGACCGTGTTGCGCGGTATTGCGTTTTTGAAGTCGGATGTTTCTGAAAATGAATTTTGACGATCGGTTTCCTGTTTTCGGAGATTTTCAAGAATCCTTTTGGCCGTATCGCTGGAGATTTCTTCGACTCCGGCGCATTGAAGCGCCTGAAAACGCTGAAGGATAGCAAGCCGGAAATTCTTCATGGTTTCAATGCGAAAAAAGGAAATAAAAAACGAAATTCCGAAACAACCGACCGCATGAATTTTTTTACGGGGGAAATTGATTTTGGAAAGCCGCGGGATGAAAATCTTATTGTCGAATCCCGTCGGGAATCGATCGGGAAGACCGTATTTCAGAAATGTTTTTACGGTCCGTTTCGCAGACCGACAAAGCGAATCATTTCATTCGTAACGTAGTATACCATATTTTTCGGCGTTCGTAAATCCCGTGGAGAAAGTTTTTTGATTTAAATTTCGGATAGATTTTTAAAAAAACAGGGGATTCTTTCAGAAATCTGTTTTTTGACGGTTACGAGAGCGTTCCGACTTTCGTTTGATTTTTTCTCCATTCTATTTTTTCTGTTAAACGAATACCGCGAATTTGCCGCGCGAGCTTTTTGAGCCAAAAGAACGCGGCGCGGGCCCGGCGTCTTTATCGTTCGCCGACATGAGGTTTGCCAATTAATCCGTAATCTCCAAAATAGACCAGAACGTAAGCGTTTCGTCCGTCCTGAACGTTTACCTGAACGTCGCATGAAGACGGGTTCAGTCCATCGGAATGGAGTACTTTTTTCCATACTCTGCGAACGTGCGGTTCCGCATGAGTCCGTCGCGGTGCGCAATCCGTTTCCAGAGTCTCGGGATTTGTTTCAAACGTCGGATAATTAACAGAATAGGGCGCGTTCAGTTTCCCGTTTGGAAAGTTGGCGACGGGGTTTAGATTCTGAAAACTTTTTTCAGTCGCGGCAAGCCGCAGGGTATGTTCGCCTTCGGGTAACTCAAGCCGGGCGACCTGAATGGAACCCGGCAGAAGATTCCAACATCGCGTATCGGCTTCCTCCGAGGCTTCCCAGAGGATTCCCACCAGGTCCGTCAGCAGTTCGGCTTCAGGCGAACTGGTTCCGGCAACTTCTTTTATGCCGTAAAGCCCGGCCTTTTTTACGGCGCGTCTTGCGACGGCTCTTGCGATAATCCATGGTTTGTTCACCTCAAACTGTTCGAGAGCCATCGTATTAATATCCGTGATTTTTTCAGTCAAAACGCTCTTTTCGTTATCTACGGTTACTTTTGCGGCGCGATAACGACATGGAGCGAGCGTAATTTCAGGAATGGGGACCGGCGCGATTGTCGGCGTTACGGTGTGCTTTGCGGTCGCGGAAATGATGATATCCGAGACGAGCAGAGCGGCTTGCGTTACTTCGGCGTTTACTTCGCGTTTGAACGGACCGTGGCCGACCAACGCGAAAACGTAGACGACTCCGTTTCCTTTTTGGGAATGAACTCCGTTTTTCGCAAGTTCAAGCATTTCGCGTCCGCCGTGGAAGTTCGGAGACCATTGCGTTACCTTCGTGAATTCCCTGATTTGCTCCTGCTGCGCGGAAATATTTTCATCGTCAATAATTCCGCAAAGATAGGGACCGATAGCGAGATTTCGATACGACTTTTTGACTTTTTCTTTTGTTTCGGGATCTACTTCGCTTTTAGCGATAATCTCTTCCTGTTTCAGGTTGATTTGATTGGCGTAAGCGCGAACGTCGTCTCCGTTCATCATCAAACTGTTCAGAGCCAGCATGACGCGAATCATGACCTTTTCGTAATCTTCTCCCGGATAGGAAAGAACGCAGTCGTCGGTCAGAAGCGAGGCGGCTTTTTCCGTATTGGTTTTGAGTTTCCCGTCTTCCAGCGCGTCGAAAGAATCGCGAACTTCGCGCAACAGCGATTCCGACTCGCGGAATTTCCCCTGGCAGAGACGTATCATTGCTTCTTCCAGTTTCAAAACGTCTTTATTTTTGCGGTTAGCCGATTTTTGTCGTTCTTCGGAGATGGAAGTTGCCGCGCTTTCCAAATTATTACAGTAGAAAGCTTCGCGCGCCTGAAAAACTTTCCTGGAGTATGTGCGGCAGCTGAAAAAGGTCAGACAAAACAGACAGACAAAAATCATCGACAGTGCCTGACGCAGGCGCTGAGACGAAAGCAAACGGAAAAAAAACCGTGAACCATCCATGGAATTGATGAAAGTGAACAGAAACCTAAAACGCGCTCAAAGGACGTTTACTCCAGTACTTTGCGGATATTTTCCTCCGTAACGGGAGCAATGACTCCCGCTTCCGTGATAATTCCCGCGATATATTTGGCAGGAGTAACGTCGAACGCCGGATTGTAGACGTCGACGCCATCCGGAGCCGTTTGTTTTCCAAAACCGCGCGTCACTTCCTCCGGTGGACGCTGTTCAATTGGAATCAGGTCGCCGGTTGGGAGGGACAGGTCAAAAGTACTTTTTGGCGCCGCGACATAAAACGGGATGTTGTGCAAATGCGCGAGACAGGCCGCGGAATAGGTGCCGATTTTGTTGGCGACGTCCCCGTTAGCCGTAATTCGGTCCGCTCCGACAACGACGGCCTGGATTTTTCCTTCGCGCATGACCTGAGCGGCCATGTTGTCGCAGATAAGCGTGACGGGAATACCGTGTTCCTTCAATTCCCAGGCGGTAAGTCTGGCTCCCTGGAGAAGGGGGCGCGTTTCGTCGGCGTAAATATGGATTTTTTTTCCGTGTTCCGCCGCCCAGAAGAACGTTGCCAGCGCGGTTCCATAGTCGGCGGTAGCAAGTCCTCCGGCGTTGCAGTGCGTCAGGACTCCCGCTCCGTCAGGAAGTAAATCCGCTCCATATCGTCCGATTGCCCGACAGATTTCACGGTCCTCTTCATGAATCGTCCGCGCTTCCATCAGAAGACGGTTGGCAACTTCCAGGGGATGAAAGGTTTGCGTCGCGTCCATGAGCCGTTTCACTGAATTGGCGACGTCTTTCATTCGGTCTAACGCCCAGAAAAGATTCACGGCGGTTGGACGACTGCTCGCAAGATAATCGACGACTTCATTCAGTTTATTGAAAAACTTCTCTTCATTCATCTCGTTCAGGACGGGCTGAATTCCGATGCATACGCCGTATGCCGCGGCAATTCCAATCGCCGGCGCGCCTCGAACGCGAAGAGAGCGAATCGCCTCCCATACTTTTTCTACGCAGCCGTTCGAGAAATTGATCTCCCGAAATTCAATGGGGAGAAGAGTCTGATCAATCATGAAGAGCGAGCCGTTTGCGTCGCCTTCCCAATGAATCGTTTCAGGTTTTGACATTTTGGAATGGTTTGAAGTTAAAATGAAATAATCGAAAGTGTTTCTGAACCGGACCAATCGCTGATCTTGAGTTTTTCACAGGAGTCTGCCGCGTCCGATAAAAAATCAAATTTCCGAAATTGGAACCGGCGTAACGTACATTTGGTAGTTCCATTGCGTCAGTCTGTCGGTTGTTGGGATTAACATGCAGTACGGACGATTCGCACTGCAGTCGATGATAGCCTGCCTGCTGTTGGGAAATTTAAATCCTTCGACGCATGGATCGTGTCCGCAGACAAGGATTTCCGCGTTAATCATTTGCGCGAACCGGTCGGCGTTTTCCTGACGGTAGTCTCTTCCCCAAACGAGTCTGTAAACGGAACCGTTTCGGATCAGATCGGAGCCGGGATCCAGGGCTCGATAAAAAATCGTTTCGTCAAACGAACGGTCGTCGTCAAGTTGATCGGGAATACTGTGTGAGAAAAAAATATGATCGGATATTTTAATCGCGAGCGGACATGTTTCCAGATAGTACAGCATGGCCATCCGCACGTCTTTTGCCGCCGCGCCGTAGTCGCGCCGCATTCCAGTTGCGAACGCCGCGTTGAGGAGCTGTCGGTTTTTTTGGATTGGATATTGAGTCAACTCCGCCAGTTCATGATTGCTCATAATATGATGAACTCGGTTCGGATAACGAACTTTCATCGCGGCAACTTCCGTCAAAAGGCGGTGAGACCGGCATCCGCCTTCAGGAAATTGCGGACCTCCGTGACATATTTCCTGAAACGCGAGATGCCTTTCAGGATTTTGGTCCAGATTCGCTTTTCGGAGTATTCCCGCATAATTAATTTCATTGCCATGAAGGTCGCCGGTGAGCAAAACATCCCCAGCGTTTTGCGGTCCCAGCTTTACGACGTTTCCCTCCTGCGCCTTCGTTTGCGTATTCGCTTCCGCGGCGCGGAGGAAGATTGAAACGGCTTCATCTGCAGTATGAAAGAATGAACTCATTGTTTTTGTTTATTCGAAGTTTTTTACTCTTATCGTTTAAATCTTAAGCGTAACAGATATTTTTTAATTTGTCCAGACCGGAGCGGCGCTTTTTTGCAAACTTTTTAAATAAAAATAAAAATTTTTCCAAATTTAAAATTTTTATGAAAAATATGGCGGAATTCGTTTGGGAAAGAACGTTAAGGTTTTTGAAATAAAAAGAACGGAAGGAAATTTGCGGAAATTGAGATTTTGGCGAATAAACAATTTCTGCGATAGGGTTTGATCGTAGCGGCGTTTGGACGTTGCGAATAAAGCCGTTAAAAACACGCTGTTTTGCGTAACTTTTGAATATTCCCCAAGTTTAAGACGCGGGTTGGGCTGAGTTTAATCAAAAAACTGAAAATTTTGGAAATTTTGACGATTTTGCGTTTTTTTTCTTTTAGTGCGCTTGCTTTTTGGGGTTTTACGTGTTAAAATTAGAGTAGCCATGAGGGATGACTTTTCTCCTTACTTTTCCTGAAATTCGACAAACCGATACCACTGGGGATGGCAGGATTTTGGATGAAAAAGCGTCTTGAATTTGGGGAAGCAGTATTGAAGGAGCAATACTGCGGAATTCGCTTTTCCTCCTGAGGTACCAGATACGGCAGTCTGATTTTTTTATTCAGACTGCCGTTTTTAATGAATAGAGCTAAAACCGATATTTCGTTTTATCGACGATTTGAAAGACGAGTTAAAATCGGAGTAAAAACTTTTTTAGATTGCGTTTTTGGGAAATTTCCTTCCAGTTTAAGGATTCTTTAAATAATTTTTCATTTTGTTACGGACATGAACTGATGAAAATACTGAAAAATCGAAAAATTCAGACGTTAAATTTTCTTTTTTTCTTGCCGACGATTCTTTTTCTGAGTATATTTTCTTCTCCGATTCAAGCGGAGTCAGAGAAGACGGAGTCGGAATATTTGAGGCTTTACGTTTCGTTTGACAATGGATTTGAACCGGACGTCGCGTTGGATGGAGCGAAATTGAAAGTTTTTCCATCTAAAAAACCAAAAATGTCGTCGGAAGAGCGGGATTTTTCTCAAAACGGCAGCGTTCAAATTCCCAAAACGGAAGGAAAATTTGGCGAAGCGCTTCTTTTTGAGCGGGGAAGGCAAATTTCCGATCTCTGGTTTGATACTGGAAAAATCATGACCGGCAACGAGTGGACGCTTGCGTTCTGGATGAAACTGAACGAAGCGGGAAACGCGCAATATGGAGCGAACGCGCATAGCCGGGGGCTTTTCAGGACGAATCAGGGGTGGGGGGAAGGAAATATTTTCGGTTCCTTTGATCAGTGGGGGAAATTTGTCGTATCGCACTTTGACGGCGATGGCAAAAACTGCGATACGGCAATGCACAGCGCGGCTTTTCCGGCAGATAAATGGATTCATTTTGCGTTGACGTTTAAAAACGGAGCGCATTCGATTTATTTAAATGGGAATGAAGTTTCCTATCTGAAGAAAATCGATTGCGAAGTTCCGCCGAAGGATTCCGTTATTCTTCGACTTGGCAGTATGGATTTTCGTTCGGGAGATTTCATGGACGGAAGTATCGACGAGCTGAAGATTTTCAATAAAGCGCTTTCTTTGAAAGAGATTTGCGGCGTCATGAATACGACTCCGGGCAGAAAGGACTCCGTCGCGCTTTATTTACCGTTGGACGGGGAGATTAGCGGACGCGGTTTTGAATCGTTCAGCGCCTCCAATCTGATTTTTACTTCGGGAAGCTCCAGGGGCGGAGTTAAAGTTATGCGTCATGGATACGATCGATTCGGAAACGCCGAGTTTTATGGAGTAAAAGGTTCCAGAAAAAATCAGGCTCTTATTTTCGATTTCATTCCTGATTGGGATGGAGAACAGAATCCGAACTCTGAATCGGGAAAAAAGGAGCTTTCGGCGATTCATACCTTGTTTGAATTCGGAAGTCGCGAATTGAAATACGAACTGACCGTCCGGGGGGAAGAACTGATTTTCTCGCTTCAAAAAGACGGTGAAACTCAGAAAGTCGCGCTTTCCAGAAACGTTTTTCAAAAAGGAAAAAAACATCGGGTTGCCGCTGGATTTGATTTTGAGTCCGGGAAAATATTTTTAGCGGTAAATGAACGGAAGGTTGAAGCCGCGCTTAACCTGGCAAAAGAAAATACGGAAGGAGAAGTTTCCGGAACCGTTTCATTGGGAAACAGAGAGAATGCCGATACGTACTCGCATATTCAAGCGGAAGGGACGTTTGACGAAGTTCTTTTGCTCAACGATTACCGAACTCCGGAGGATCTTGAGGTTCGGCAACAGATTGAGATTTCCCGAAACGCGCGTTCCGTCAGGCCGAAACTGACGAATCAGCCGGTTCTGGCGCAGGAAAAGGCGCTCTGGTCTTTGGACGGAGCTGAAAGGGTTCGAACGGCGGCTCGGGAACGGATTACGCTTAACGCATTGTGGCGGATGCAGTTGACGGACGCTAAACGTCCATTTAATGAACAGGAATGGAGCTACCTTCCTGTTCCCGGACGTTTCAGCGGTCAGGCGAATGGGCAGACTGACTCCGAATTTCTTATGCGGGATAAAAATCTCAAGAAGTTGCCGCGGGAAGCGCCGTATGAGGGGCGTTCTCCGTATGATTTTGTCGACGGTTGGTTTGAAAGGGCCTTTATTGCGGAACCTGCGTGGAAAGGACGGCAAGTAGTACTTCAAATTCAGGAATTAAGCCGATCTCAAACCGGAATCGTTTATCTGAATGGAAAAGCTATTGCCGAGCTTGAACGCGGAAAAATGTTTGAGATTCTTCTTCCTGAAAAACAGTTGCGCTTTGGCGAGGAGAACTTTCTTACCGTTCATACGCATGATTCGGGACATATTTGGGCATGGCGCGGAATTAAGGGAGACGTTTCTCTGGAAATCAGAAATTCCGTTTATGCGCGGTTTCCGAAGATTCTTACGTTTGTGAAAGAAAGAAAACTTTTGTGCGAAATTCAGCTGAAAAATGATTCCGGCGAGGAACGCGACGTTTTTGCGGAAATTGAAATTCAGGGAGCGAACGCTCCGACGGTTCTCCGAACGCAGACGATTCGGCTTGCTCCGGGAGAATCGCAGACGGCGACGGCGGAAACGCAGTGGGATGGGGCGAAACTCTGGTCGCCTGAAAATCCGTATCTTTATTCGTGCGTTTTTCGCGTAAAAGAAATTAAGAAAGGAAAAGAGGACGTCGCGGTTCTGTTGGACGAACTGGAACCCGTATCGTTTGGATTTCGCGAGTTTGAGATTCGAGGACGCGATTTCTTTCTGAATGGACGGAAAATTCATCTTTTTACGCATGATTCATGGGCGAATTCTTCGGGAGATATTGAGGAAGCGCGTCGCGTAGCGAAGACGTTGAAACGTCTTGGATTCAATTCGGTGCGAACGAATTTTTCATCGAAGGACCAGCGTCTGGAGAACATAATGAAAGTTTGCGATGAGGAAGGCCTTCTTCAGCTGGTTGGTTTGGACGGCGTTTCAAGCGACGAGTATGTTCTTTGGAACGACCCTGACGTTCGCGAAAATCTCGAGCGGCGAATGGCCGCGGATATTCGTTGGTGGCAGAATCGCCCGTCGGCGGCGGTTTGGTTTCTTTCGGCTAATTTTCTGGGGTACGGCTGGGATTATCACCCGCTCAAAATGGCGGACGGCTATCTTCCGGATTATGTTCAGCCAAAATACCGCGTCTGTGCCGAAGGAGTGAAGATCATGCGGAAATATGATCCGATTCGTCCGTACTTTTTTCAGGCTGGAGGTAACTTCGGAGAAATTCACACGACGAACGCTTATTTTTGTTGGTGGCCGCAGACCGAACGGAACGCGTGGCCGGCGGAATGGAATAGAATCGGTAAGAAACCTCTTCATGCGATTGAAACCAGTTTTCCATATTTTATGTCTTTTTATGGAATGGATCTGAACTATCCGGGACGGCGTCCGCTTTTTTTCTTCGAGAATTTGGCAAGATATTACGGACCGGCCGCGTATGAGCTGGGGGATGAAGAGATGCTTGCTCAAACGCGAGATTCATTGAAAAAGAAGCCGGTCGTCTGGTACGATTCGTCGGCGTTTCAGAAACTGAAGTGCGATTTACTTACGGAAACGATTCCATTCTGGCGCGATTTTGATATTTCTGGAATCTGTCCGTTTGCCGAACTCATTTATTCCTTTGAACGGAACGCGCCGTACCATACGGAACATCAGGCTAAAGCGTGGGAGACGGGGATTGACGATTTCCGAAAATTTGGATGGAATCCGGATATTCGAAAAATCACGTACCAATCCGATCTGGTTCACGACAAACCGCTTCCCGCCGCGTTTGCGCTTCAAAAGGCGATGGCGCCCAAGCTGGTCTGGATTGATGGCGGCGAGGAAGATCCGGTGGACCAGGCCGCTTCTTTCAGGTCCGGAGAATCGCTTGGCAAACGTTTGGTTCTCATTAATGACACGCTGGAATCCGTGCATTTTTCCGGTGAAATGGAATTCGGTTCTGAGATTCAAAAATTTTCAGAAACGCTTCAAGCCGGAGAGATTCGCCGACTTCCAATTACTTTCCGTATGCCAAACGTCGAAAAAATTACGGAAATGGAGCTGAAAGTAACGCTGGACGCGGAAAAAGGTTTGGCGAAAGCTCCGTTTTCATCGGTTCCGGAGCCGATGAAATTCACCGTTTATCCTCAAGCGGACGTTTCCGGATTGGGCAAGATTTTTCTCTTTGATCCGATTGGAAAGACCGCTGAAACGTTTCGGAGTCTCGGAATTGATTTTTGTCTGGTTTCCGAGTCGAAAAAACCCGGCAAGGGGCTGATCGTTCTGGGGACGGAGTGTTTGACTCCGGAATTCTTTGCAGTTGCGCGAAAGTGGAAATTGGCGGAGAGTTTGGAGTCGGGGAAATACCGGCTTTTGGTAATGGCGCAGAAACCTGACGCGCTGAATCTGGTTGGGATGAGGACGGAGGCGATTTATGCGCGAAAGGTTTTTGACCAATCGGGAAAAATGGTAGGAAACTGGGCGGGAAAAACGACTTTTGCGCCGGAGAAACCTTTGCCGGATCCCTCGACGCAGGAAAGGGCGGCAAGTCCTCTCTGGCATTGGAGTAATGTGAACATTGTTTCCTCATGGCCGCTCGTCCGTCCGGCTGAAGGAGATTTCGACGTCCTTTTGACCTGTGGAAAAGATTTGATTTATTCGCCTCTGCTGGAGATAGGAGCGGGGAATGGGCGCATTGTTTTCTGCCAGCTGGAGTTTGAAGGGCGAACGAAAAGAGATCCGCAGGCGGAAACGGCGCTCGTCTCGATTTTGCGAAAATATTCGGTCTGGAATCGTGAAACGGAACGCGCTTCCGTATTTCTGACGAAAGACAGCTTTTCGGAATTGCCTCGAGAGGAGCGTCTTGCCGCTATTCGGGAAAAGGTAAACGCCGGAGCTAACGCTGTTCTGGACGCGGAGGACGCTCGGGCGCTGGGAGTTGAAACTCAAAATAAAATGATTGGCGATTTTCAGATTACGCCCGAGGGCGAGGCTTTCTTTTCGATGTTAACCGCAAGAGACCGGTTTTTCCGGTACGAACTGGAAACGACGCTTTTTGCCGGAGAGAACGTTGCGCCGCTGACAGCGCCGCCGTTTGCCGCGGAAATGACGCTTGGAAAGGGCAAGATTGTTTTTCTGGGATTGCCGATGGAGCCGGGAAAATGGGAACGCGAATTGGGGATGAAGTACGGAGCAGCCTCCTCGCACGTCTGGTGCGCGGAAATTCTTGAAAATCGATTACGTCAGATTCGGGCGCTGGTTGGACGGTCGCTCGGAGAAAAAACGGAATCGATTGCTCCGCGTTTTGAAGGAAAGAAGTCGGGGGCGGTATTTCCTTATTCGCACAATCAGGCGAAGTACTCGACGGAAACGCATATTCGCTGGTAATCGAATTCGATAAAAAAGAAAAGAGACGGTATTAACCGTCTCCAGTTCTTCTTTATTTACCGGAAAAGCGTAATTTGGAAAAAAAGTTCTTCTGTTTAATCTTCCGTTTTGAAGATTACTTCGCATTGAGGAAGTCCGGCAACCAATCGTTCCGCGCCCTCCGGAGTGATTTGAGTGCGGGTAACGTGAAGTTTTTTCAGACTTTTCAGTTTGAGAAGAGCCGGAATGCATTCGTCTGTCACCCCCGTTCGACCGAGATGGAGAAATTCGAGAGACGGAAGAGCCGAAAGAAGCTCTACTCCGCGATTCGTGACGTTCGTTTTGTCCAGGTTCAGTTTTTTGATCTGAGGCGACGCAGCGAACGCAGCGCATGCCGCGTCGTCCAGAGCCGTGGCGTAAAAGTTGAGGTCTTCCAGCGTTGGAATGGTTTGAAGCGCCTGTGCGCCGACGGATGTGACGGAGGTATTGCTTACGTCGAGACTTTGAAGTTTTCTGGAAACGGCAAGACGTTTAAGCGTTTCGTCCGTGATTTTAGTTCCAGCAAGGCGGAGACGGACAAAACGGTCAAGTTTAAGTTGAGCGATTCCGGCGTCCGAAATATTCGTTTCGGCGAGAAAAAGTTGAGTAAGAGATGGAAGAAGGGCGATTTTGGCGAGGGTAGCGTCTGTGATTCCGGTTTTATCCAGAGCCAAACTCGTCAGCGCCGTGAACGACGCGAGGTTAGGGATCGTCTGGTCCGCGACTTGCGTCCCGTTCATTTTGAGGTCTTTTAATGCGGGAAGATCTGCCAGTATCTCGCCTGTGAAGTTTTCTGCGCGCCGCGCGTCGATAACCAGAACGGCTCCTGTCTGCGTTAAACGCACTTTTGCGCCGTTGGCTTCAAGTTCCGCCGGAGACGTTGCCAAAACGGAGGACGCGAGGTTTCCCATTAGTATGGTTGCGCACAATCCGGAAAATATGAAGGAGGGATTTGGGAAATTTGTTTTTTTCATCTTGGATTCTTTCGCTTTTGAGGATGTTTAACAGCCGCCGCGTCTTAACCCTTGACCGACCGACTGATTTTGTTAAGGGATATCTGAATTTTCAATTTCGTAAAGTTTTATTCAGGATACCATAAATTTTTTGAAAAGTAAAGTGTTTCGGCTCTTTTTTTCTTTTTTTTATCAGGAAATGTTTCCATGACTTTTACGCCGTAATTTACGACGAACAGATCTCCTTATTTATTGACGCCGTTTTCCCGCGGTATTCGCGCGTCAATCTGAAATTGAAAGCAAATGAAACTCGTTGAATTTTTGGTTCCAGACGAGTTTCTTTGTTTTTTTCGACCATTTACCATCTTGGAAAAAGATTAAGATTAAACGTCGGCGTTTTCTGGTGGAAAAAGAAAACAGACATGACTGAAATCATGTCTGTTTTAAGAATGTCGGCTATTGCGGACGTTGGAAGCAACCGCTTCTTCAGACGGTAGAATTAGCGTCTGTTTCCGAAACCGCCGCCGTAACCTCCGTAGCTCCCATTGGATTCAGAATAATCGAAATTTTCGATAACGCGATCCGCTCGAAATTGATATTCAAAGTCCGGAGCAATGACGACGCGCCCTGCGATTTCTTCGGGGGAGACGCGCGGGTCGTCTTCATAAAATTTTTGAAGCCACATAACAACGTTTGCGCGTCGTTTTTCATCGATACTTAAAAGCTCTTGATTTTTTTGGACGTCGTTCGTTTTTTCCGTCATTTCAATAACGATTGGGAACGGAACGTGCGGGAGGCGGCGCGCGATTTGCGTCATGTGTTCGCGTCCTTTCGGATTGAGAATCGCTTCCTTGCCATTCTCGCCGAGGAATTCGTAATCATATAGAATGAAATCAGCGGCTTCCGCGTTGGTTTGTTGAATCTCGTGGAATGCGTCGGACACCTGACCGAGAGGGAAGGGACGGTCGTACGGTGGAAAAGCCGGTTTATTCCACGAACGGCAACCGAAACATTCGGAACCGTTGAACGCATTGGAATTCAGGTTATTTCCATTACGGCAAGGGAATCCCGCTTCAGTGATCGAGGCTCCAAGCGAAAGCAAAATGGCTCCGGCGCTGAGAATGATATGAAATTTTCGAATCGTGAACATGATGAACCTCTTGAAAGGTTTAATTGGTTTGAACTGTTAGAAATTCTCCGTTGGCGGGCATGGATTTGCGTTCCATCGCCGTCCATGCCTGCCGATTAAATCAGATGAAGGGAAACGAGGGGAATTGGGCAGTTCACAGTCTCGATCCCTTCGCATGATGGATTTTAGTGCCCATAAGGACCGCTGATGATTGCGGAACCGCCGGAAAGATAACGGTTGCGCAATGATGGCCAGACCGTACTGCGATAATCGCGAGTTGGAGTACCTTCAAGCCGACCGAGAACGTGGAACTGAACATTTGTCGGTTCCGTTACGTCAAAGCCTGGCAACGGAGGAACTTCATCTGGTTCCATGGGGCATACCAGTTCTGGAGAAACAAGGATGACCATTTCACGTTCGCCGCGGGACTTGCTTTTATGTCCGATAAAGTTGCTGAAAATCGGGATATTGCTCTGATTGTTTGCGGAATAATTGTCTTCCAAAGTTGTTCCGAGCGCAAACGTCTGTCCTTCCCGCATCTGTACGTCGCTGTCCAGCGTTCGGGATTCAAGGTTTGGAACGCCCGAAATCTCGTTTCCTTCATCGCTCAGCGAGCTGAATTCGGAGCTGATCTTCAGTCGAATCAGGTCTTTATCCATAACAATGGGAAGGAAATTGATGACCGTTCCGTAGGGACGGAAGCTGGTGGATACGGCGCTGGCTCCGTCGACTCCCGTAATTGTCGGTACCGGAATCTCGCCGCCGGTGCTCAGCGAGGCGGACGTTCCGCTCATTGTTACCAGGGTCGATTCGCTCATTTGACGCACGACGCCCTGTCCGACAAGGTAGTCAAGACCGATTTTCACGTCGGCGCTTGAATAAGTCAGGAGTCCGCCGCCGCCGGTAAACGCGCCCATGAGACTGGAAATCACGGTTTTACCTCCGTCGATATTTACCTGGAAATCAAATCCGCTGGACGTTCCGTTAGAACGCGAGAGGTCGGCCAGTTTGACTTTCAGCGAGACCTGCTGGACGCCGGGAACGCGAAGCTGATTGACGAGGATCAGTCTCGAAGTATTCGGTAAACCCGTTTCGTCCTCAAGCGACACGGCCATACTGTTCTGCGAGCTGGAAGAGTAGTTTGTCGTGTCTTCGCGGAGAATACGCATGATTTCGGAAGCTTCCTCTGCATTACGAACCTGACCGCGAATAATGAGTTTGTTGGCCAGCAGAATCAGCTTTACTTTACTGTTCGGGAACATTTCGGAAATATGTTTCTCAAGCAGTGCAAACTGTTCTGCGCGGCGATCGCGAAGCGACGGATCCGGAAGCGTGTTCACGACGAATGTGATTGGCTTAAACGTGCCGTCTTCAAACCAGAAGGTGACGTGCGTTGAACCAATTCCGCGTCCAATGATGGAAATCTCGCGCGGTGTGAATTGAACAATGTCGCAAATCGACGGATCTACGATGGCCGTACGGATCAGATTATATTTGGTCCTCATCAGCATACTACGGCGCGTAATGACGGAAAGTTCTTCCGATTCGCGGTAAATCTGAAATGGACCAATACTTTCCAGATTGTCTTCGCCAAGGGACTGCTGCTCTTCCGTATTGGAAAGATTTCCAATCTGCGGTACAGTCGGAGCTTTTTCCGGGACGGGAGTTCGAACCACAACATTATTGTCTGCGGGTTGCGGAACAATTTTTTCGATAGGTTTTACTTTTGTTTGGGAAGCTGTTTGCGATTTGGCTGCTTCCTGGTAGCCGCGGTTGTCGTTCTGGGGACGCTGAACATTCGATAATTCAGGAGACTGTTTGGTCTCGGCTGATTCTGAAACGCCGTCTTTTTTCGCCGTTTCAGGCTCAACGGTTTCTGATTCAACGCAGAATTCCTTTTCAGAAATTTCCTGCGTCTGTGAAACGTTTTCTTTACTTACAACTGAAAATTGAATTGATTTTTCGCCTGATGTTTTGGATGTATATGTTGTTTGAACGCATTCAAATAGCAAGTTGGCGTCGTCGATTGCATTCTCCGCTCTCACTTCAACCGTTGGAACAATCAGAAAGATTCCTGTTGCCAGCAACGAGAGAGCATGATGAATGACAGTTGAAATTGATTTAAATGTACTCATGGAACTGCCCTGTCCAATTTTGAAATACGAATCCATGTATTTCAAGTAGTTAACAAAATCTAAAGTTGAACATTTTTGAAGCAAACCTTCCGGAAAGGGATTCTATCTGTCGGAAAGCCGTACTTCTTTTTGAATTTCCTGACTTACCGTCTATTTTGCAAGAATGTTCCTTGAAGTTCCAGTAAATTGTACGTTGTCGTACGTCTTCGGGAAAGAAACATTCGAATCTACCGACTGATTATTTTGAGAAATCGAGGCTCTCGTTAAAAACTTCCGACGGCGAACGCAGTTTTAATCCCTGATAGGGAGCTACGTATTCCGTCATGGTTTTTTGAGAGTAAATTCCAGGCCAGAAATAGGTATTCTGGCGAGGAACCGGAAATTTGTAGCTGCCGTTCGTGCGGCAGTTAAAACATGTTGTTGCCGACAGGTTTCTCTTTAAGGTGTTGCGCGGCTCGCGAACGGTGCATTCATAGCATTCGCAGCATTCGCATGGAATTGCCTGAACGGCTTGCGTCTGAATGGAGCCGGGAACTGCGGAAACTGGTTGGAGACCGGAGGCGGATGTACCTGGCGTCTGAACCGTTTGCGCATTGTCTGTAACTGAAGATTCTGCTGGAACCGGAGCCGAAAGAACAGAAGTTTTGACCTCTTCTTCGGCCTGAACGTTTGTGATGAATATCAGAAACAGGCAAGTAAATATTCCCAAGAGAGAATATTTACTTTGATTTAATCTGAAAACGTTCATTTGATTTTACCCTTCTGTAAACAAATTCTATGTAAATGGATGAACTTTCTTGTGAAAGTTCTCATAGTATCTATCGGTTGATACGTACTTCAGGTAAAATTTATTTTACTATTCTTTTGAGAAAAACAGGAATAATTGGAATATTTTACAGTCTAAAGAAGAGAAATAGCGGAAGTTTATCTGCTGATTTTAGAGACGAAATAAACGGATTTATTTATTTTCGATAAATATTCAGGTATATTTCCGCATATGAATTGGAATTGAAAAAAATCTTTAGATTTTCAGCGGATTTTGCGTTCATTTCCTGCTTTTTTTCAGATTGGTCCCATAAATTATGGGTAGCGGCGGCAATTGCGGTTGTTTCGTGAAAAGCGGGAACGCGCGCGCATGTTCCGTCGGGGAGAAGTTCGTCCAGCCCCTCAAAATCGGCGGAGATAATTGGAACGCCGACAGCGGCCGCTTCCAATAGGGCCAGACCGCTCCCGGGAACGGATTGAGGATTCCAGAAATAATCCATGAACGGAAGTATTGCGGCAAGGTCGTTTCTTCTCGGAATAAAGTGGACGATACTTTCCCGTTCGTACTGTTTGGCAAAACGCGCGATATTACGGCGTTCCAACTCGCGCGTTGCGTCCTGTTTCCGCAGATGGGGAACGTTTAGCTCCGGATCCAGAAAAAGCAGATGAATTTCCGGATGAACGCGTACGATGGAGTCAATGCTCCATATTGCCCATTGCCATCGTTTCCATGATTCGACGGGTCCCGCGCAAACTGCCAGAACAGAATTTTCAGGAAGTCCAAGTTCTGCGAGAAATTCCGATTTATTTTGGGGAACGCGCGGCGTTTCAGACGGCGTTTCAGCCTCGTAAGCGTTTGTTGGCCTCGGAGACGCGCTCGTTGGAACTAACGCCTTTCGCGGCGCCGCCGGTTGGTCGCGGACGATAATCCAATTGCCGCGGTATCCTTGTTTTTCCCAGTATTTTTGAAGCGCCGCGGAATTAATCATAAGATAATCGAAGGCGCGGACCGTACTTTTTCCGGGAGGATACTGCGAGGGAATGCGCCGAAGCGACAGGATCGATACGGCTTTGAAAAATTGTGAGATGCGGAGTCCAATTCCGGCCGGACGATCTCCCCAGATATGGACTATTTGCGGACAAATACGGGAACCGTAAATTACGCGCAGAATCTGAAAAAAAATATCTGCTGAAAAGTAGGGGCGAATAAGGTGAATTTGAACGGAGAGCCATTGGAATCCCTCTTCGAATCGGCGCCGTTCTCCGTTACCGAGGGGAGAGAATGTGAAAATATGAATTTCGCCGTTTAGTCCGCAGTTCGGGCCCATGTCGTCAAAGGAGCGAAGGAGGAGTTCCAGTTGAGCGGAATCGCCGCATGGGGCAAGATTGGGAATAAGGTAAAGGACGGCCATGGCTGAAATCTAAACGGTATGATTAAAGGAAAAAAACGAAAGCGAGACTAGAGAATCCGATGCCAGAGTCCAACGTCCATCCAGCAGCCGAATTTGAATCCGACTTCCGGAAGATGAGCTTTTTTGATTAATCCGAAACTTTCATGGAGGCGAACGCTCGCTTCGTTGGGAAGGGTAATGCACGCGACGACGGAGTGAATTTCTTCGTTATCCTCCAGCAACCGAAACAGTTTTTCATAAAGTCTGCGTCCTACGTGTCCTTCCACATGCTGCGGATGAACGTAAATAGATAGCTCGGCGGTTCGGTGCCATGCGGTTCGCGTTCGAAAAATATCCGCGTAACAATATCCGACGATCTTTCCATTTTCTTCAAAACCGAGCCATGGAAAACGCTGCGTCACACGATGAACACGAGCCGCCATTTCTTCGACGGACGGGAGGACTTCTTCGGTAGTGAAAGTCGTATTTAAGACATAGTGTCCATAAACGTCAAGAAGCTGTGGGGCGTCTTCCGGTGTGACGAAACGAATCATGATTTTTCCGTTTATTTAATAAACAAATTAATGGATGAAAAAGGCGAATATTGGGAACGATGAACCGGGATTTTCCGCGTTGAGTAAACGGAAGATTCATGCTGGCGAACGCCAAGCCCATGTTGGCAAACGCCAAAGTTCATGCTGGCGAACGCAACGATTATTTTCTTTTCAACGGACGGAGTTTGGCCAGAACGTCGTCCCAGTTTTGGACTCGATTGGCTTTCTTCCACAGTTCGTATTGGGCAATCATCTCACGAACGACGGGGTCGTTTTGATTTTTGGCAAACACGTTGTTTAATTCGGTCCGGTCAGCCGTCATATGATAAAGTTCCCATTGACGGCTGTTTTGGGGAAGAACCAGTTTCCA
>CAZWOV010000010.1:0-19402 GCA_964635645.1 uncultured Planctomycetaceae bacterium
AGAAAATTCTTCAGGAAGAATACGCGGCTATCATTCTGGGAGACGTCTCCGCTTCCGACTTCAGAAATAACGAATTATCCATCCTGGCCAAAAAAGTTTCCGAAGGAATAGGACTCCTGACTCTGGGAGGACTGCAAAACTACGGCGCGGGAGGTTTCGCAAATTCTCCCCTGGCCTCAATTCTTCCGGTTCTTCTGGAACCGTCTTCCCCAAACGACAATTCCGAAACATTTCAAAAAGCGCACTGGAATCAGCCGGTTCAAATGCAGCTTACCCCTGCCGGGAAACGTCATCAGGCTTTAGCATTGGATTCAGACGCAACGCGTTCCGCTCAGCTTTGGAGCAAACTGCCTTCGTTAGACGGCGCCAACAAATTTTCCGGATGGAAATCTGGAGCGACCGTTCTTCTCTCCGATTTTACCAACAATAACCGGGAAATTCCGCTTCTACTTGAACTGAACTACGGAAAAGGACGCGTTATGACTCTGGCGGTCGATTCCACCTGGCGTTGGCGAATGGCAGGATTTGAAGAACCGTACAAACGGTTCTGGCGTCAACTTATTTTCTGGATCGCAAACCGCAAGACGACTCTGGACGGCTCCGTTTCTCTAATTCTTCCGCAAAGAAGATTTTCACAGGAACAAACGATTGAATTTCAAATATCCGCGCGTCTTTCCAACGGCGAAACGATTCCACCGCCTTCCCAAAATAATAAAACGGAAATTTGGCAGGCGTTCCTGAAAGATCCTTCCGGAAAAATTTTAGAAACGCCTCTGATTCCATCACAAAATACGATGACGGGTAAAATTCCTCCGAATCTTCCCGTCGGCGACTATACCTTGTCGGCGGCAGTTACTCACCAGAACCAGAAAATTGGCGAAACGCGCTGTCGTTTTCAAATTTTTCATCACGATTTGGAAATGGATCGAGCGCAGGCGGAACCGCAATTAATGGCTTCTTTAGCTCAATCAACCGGCGGAGAAACAATTGCTCCCGACGATCTGGGAAAACTCTGGAACAAACTGAATGAAAATCGTGAAGAACTCAAAATCGAAAAAATTATTGAGACGCCCGTCTGGGATCGCTGGCCGTGGTTTGCCGCTCTTTTCTGCTGTCTCGTTCTTGAGTGGATCATTCGAAAACGACAGTGAACAAAATTGAAAATTCCTCTGGTAAAAATTTTTAAAATCGCGTAAAATAAATTAAAGAATGGAAAAGCGTTGAAAAGCTTCAAAAGAATTCCTTTTCACATTTTCCTGTCCAAAAGTTTTGTTAAATTACCTCCGACGGGTTCCTTCATGGCGCGGATTATTCGAAAATCACGATGGCTTCTCCTGAGATGGACGATCTTTTTACTTATCGCGACCGGAATATCAACGCTATGTTTCATGACTCACGAGCTGGACGCCATTATCCACAAACGGGTTCTCGAAAGCTTTCAGGAAAAATTTATCGCGTCTAACGCTTATCTTTCTTCCGCTCATCTGGTCCGTGGAAAAGGAATCGAACTGTCTCAATTCGTTCTCATGGCAAACTACGAACAGAATGACGACCGCCAAAGTTTCCCCCCCGTTCTGGAAGCGGAACACGTTTTTCTGGATTGCCCTTCACGAATTGAAGAGCTGGCATTCGCCCCAAACATTCCGATCAAAACCGTCGTCTTCGACGCCGGAACAATCCATACCTACCGACGCCCTGACGGTTCCTGGTCGCTTGAAGCTCTGAAAACAAATTCCCAAATACCGGTGGATTCAGATACGCCGCCTACCGTCGTTCAGTTCAAAAACACGACCATTATTCTTCATGACATGATGGACGCGACGCATGAACGAAAACTGATTCTCCGAAACGTGGAAATGACCATTAATGCCGTAGAGAAGATCCCGCAAAATGCCCGAGGAGAAGAAGTTTTAGATGAAAATGGAACGCCCCGATTATTTTCCGCGGCGCCTTTTCATGGAACCGCAGAATCCGAATTTACCCGATCTATTAATTTTTCCGGATATTTCTACGCCAATGAGGGCGAAATTTTCGTAGAAGTAGATCTGAAAGGTCTTAATTACTCTGAAGATCTTCGGGCCTCTTTCCCTCTGGAAATTGCGGAACGATTCCATGAATTAAAAGATATTCGAGGCCAAATCGACTCTAAAGTCAGAGTGGCCGCCAATCTCATGGACTTTAATTCGGCGCTCTTTTCCATCGAAGGAAAAATGACCGACGGACGTTCCGCTGATCCGCGTTTCCCGAAGCTGGTTTCCTCTCTGACTACGGATTTTAACATTACCAACGAAGGATTTCATTTCCCAAATCTGAATATTCGTCTTGGAAACGGCATTCTTAATTTAAACGTAATTCAGAATGGATACGGCCCGTGCGCGGCCAAAAAAGTTATTTCCAAAATTCGAAAAATTGAACTTTCAGAAGGCCTTCTCTCTTCGTTTCCCGCCTGGCTTCAAAACTTTATGAGAGAGTTGAATCCGGACGGTATTTTCGATATGGACGCTGAATTTTCCTTTGACGGACAATACTGGACGACCAACGGAAAAATTAAATGTTCAAATATCAGCGTTAATTATGTTCATTTCCCGTATCGCCTGGAAAAAATGAATGGGGAGATTCTGTTAGATGGAAGCCGAATCAGCTACCGGTTTTATTCCGAGCCTCATCAGACCCTGATTAAAGGAAATTTTACCGTTTCGTCAAAACAAAATCCTCAGCCTTCGACTGGAACCATTCATATTCAGGGGAAAAATATTCCCGTCGACGAACGTTTACTCAATGCTCTTTCACATGAAAGGGCTGAATTTATCCGATCTCTGGAAATCAACGGAAATATCAACGTAAATGCAGATTTCAGGTATTCCATGAATCCCATGGATCCTCCAAACAGCATTTCCGCATCCATTGAACTCCTCAAAATTTCCTGTCAATCCAGAGCCTTTCACTATCCTCTGCGCGAGGTTGAAGGAGTCATTCAGATCCAGGATCAGAAAATTTCCGCTCAGAATATTTGCGGCTCAAACGGAAACGCCCGGGTAAATTTCTCGTTTTCCGGAAAAATTCCTTCCAATCTCTCGCCCTTAACCAGATTAAATCAGTACGCGGAGATTTCACGCCGCAACGACAAAAGACTGCCGCCCTCAGTTTCCCAAAAGACGACGCCGACTTCTTCCGCAAAATTCCGGGATATGGACGCCGCCGATTCGAGAAACGCCAATTCTCCCGCCTCTATTCTGCCGGAAGAATTTGAATTTAAATTAACGGGAACAAACGTTACTTTAGATAACGAACTTTACGCTAATCTTCCTCCAAAAGCAACTGAAATTTTCCGATATATTCAGCCGTACGGAACCGTAAACGTCCGATATGAATACCGTTCGCCTCAAAAAAACGCTGAATCGTCCAACTCCATAGCCTCTGAAACGCCTAATTCCAGCGTAATTTCAACCAATTCTCAAGCTCAAACGTCTCTATGGGTTGATTCTTCGTCCAACGGCATACGGATTTCGCTCCCCGGAATGAATTATTGGCTGGATAATTTCCGCGGCCAATTCCAATACCAAAACGGACGGATACTCCTTCGTCAATTCAGCGCTGCCCACGATTCCACCCGATTTTCCGGTAAAGCCTCGGGAAATGTCCGTTCCATTAATCAATGGGATTTTCGATTCGACCAACTCACCGTCGACAATTTACCGTTTGACAAAGATCTTATGGCGGCAATTCCGGAAGCCGCTCGTCTTGTCATCGCCGCCCGGCGCCCTGAAGGTTCTCTTTTCTTTAACGGCTCTATCGGATTTCACTACGATAATCACACGGAAAAACCATTTTCTCTGGATTGGGACGGCGAGCTTGGACTCGTCGGCGGCGCCCTTAATTTCAATATCCCGCTGACCGCAATCAATGGAGGCGTCCGCGTCGTTGGACGTCTGGATCAAAATTCTTTTTTCTGCGGAGGAGAATTGGAAATTGACTCCCTGTTTCAGCAAAATATTCAATTTACGCAAATCCGCGGTCCCATCTGGATCGATAATAGCCAAATCGTCATCGGAGGCAACGCCGACCGTTTCATTCATGAAAAATTTGGAAATAACGTCTTCCGCCGTCCCTCTGAAAATATCGCGCGTTCGCTAAACGCAAAGTTTATTGGAGGCGACCTCTACTGCGCGTTTGCGCTCCAGTTCGGTTATCCATCCACATTTCACACCCATATCGTATTAACAAACGGTTTTCTGGAAAACTGTTCAAGCCTGACCGGAAACGACCAGCTTAAGGGAAAAATGTACGGCACGATTACGCTTACCGGTACAGATTCTTCGCTTCACACCCTGAAAGGAAAAGGAGAATTTCATCTGATTGACGCGGATATTTATCGATTATCCATCATGGCGTCCTTGCTGAAAATTCTGTCGCTTAAGGAAGTCAACGATATCGGATTCAGTTCAAGCGACATGAAATTCAGAATTGAGGGAAATCACATTTACTTTGATCAGATAGATTTTTACGGCGACGCTTTCAGTCTCATCGGAAAAGGAGAAATGGATTTTCGAAGTCAGGTAAAACTTGTTTTTTACAGCGTAATGGGACGTAACGATAAAAAAATCCCAATTATCAGTCCGCTGCTTCATGCAACCGGACGTCAGATGCTGCTCATCTCAATAAAAGGGCCCGTCCAGAATCCTCAAATCACCCAGCAACCGTTGCCGGGCCTGAACATGGCTATTCAGCAGATGGAAAATGAATTGGCGCCGCCGACTATTTTGCCTCAAAACAGCCGACCCGGCCTGAATCATTAGAGAGAACTCCCTTACGTCGCCTCTCAGGCTTCCATTTCGGTCGGTCCCTGTTCCCTGAAACAGAAAAACCAAATCATTATCCAAACTACGATTCCGACTACCGAAATCCAGAAAACGGTCCAGCCGCCCAAATGCAGAACCAACGGAAGCGCTATTGAAGTCCAAAGTCCGCCTCCCATAATTGGTTCATGAAACATCTGCTTGCCTCCGAAAGCCGTTAACGCCGTCGTTTTATTTTCCGGGTCTGCCGTTCGCAAAAGAAGCAGACCGGTTGCCGTTACGCCGGACATTTGTCCAAATTCAGCAATCGCGCGTTCAAACCAGTCTCTCTTGAAAATACGAGGAGCGATAATAAGAACGCAAAAAAGATTCCAGACCGTACCCCCGATAATCAGAAGAAGCAACGGAAGCCAGTATGCCGCCACAAAATCAAGACGAATTGAAGCGACGGCCGAAACCACAAGAAAATCAAGCGACGCTCCGGCAATCCGACTGATCTGACCGCCGTCCACAAAAACGTCCAGACGCGCCCGACGAAGTATGGACTGAACGAGCAATCCGCCGATCATGCAGAATGGAAAAAGCGGAAAACTTTGAAAAACACGGAGACTGCGAAAACTCTCCGGAAAACAGGGATCGCAGAAAAGAAAAAATTCCTTCATGCCAAGACCTGCCAGAAGAGCCAGGCCAAAAATTGAGATATGAAACGCCAGCGAATCAAGCGAATCGGAATAAACGGTTTGAACGCCGGCGGCAGGCCGTTCTTTTGTCGGCGAGTAAAAACCAAGCTGTTCCAAACGTTCCGCATTCTCTATTCGGCGAACATTTTTAAGAATCCCTTTCCAAAGAGCCCAATTAATGAGCGCCGTTCCCAAAACTACGCCGACAATCAATCCCGCCGTAGCGATTGCAAACCCAAGATCCTTTCCTTCTTCCCAACCCAGAGCCGAAAACGTTTCAATCAAACCGCCGACCGTACCATGCCCACCCTCGAAACCTATTTCTATCAAGTTGCCAAACAAAGGCGAAACGTGAAAAAAAGGAACAAGAATCAACATGGCAATTCCTAATCCCACAACGTACTGCCCCAAAGCGCAAATCTGTCCGAAAGCGATCTGCGTTCCTACCATGCGCCGCATTCCCTTCATTTTAGGCATGGAAACTCCCAAAAAAAGAGAAGCAAACACGATATTAATGAGAAAACCAGGCAGAGAACTCCAACCCGCGGTACATCCGGCAGGCACGTAATCGCCGCAAAAAGTCAGAATCAAAAGTCCTACGGCGCCGCCAATAACAGACGACGGAAGATAAAGTTTACGGAAAATCGAAACTGTCGAACGCAGAAACTTTCCAATAAGGAGTAAAACGCAAAGGGAACAAAAGGATTGAACGATCGTCACAATAGAATACTTTCTGTTTTTAAACTAAAAAACGCCCAACTGCATTTTCCACGAAGTATTTTCCGGTTTAAGCCGCGATTAAAACTTCATGATATTTCGAAATTTATTTTTTCTCCATTTCACGATATTTCCAAGCCAGCGGACCGCGTTTTGACTCTGGAAAGGCAAGCCCAATGACCGCCGCCATATCAACCTGTCCCTGCTCGCTCACGACGTCGTCGCTAAGAATCCGTTCCGCCTCGTCCGCCATCGCCATCGCCAGACAGTAGCCAATCTCAGCGGACGAATATTTCATATTTTCGTCATTTTTCCAATAATCGATGATTTCCTGCGCCGCCGGATTAAATCCAACAGGCTGGAAATCATGGGAGTGGACGTTCTCTCTCCAGTTGTTTCCCCAAAGATAAAAACCGCCGCCCGCTTTTCGGCCAAGCATTTTCTTCTTTACCATCGTCAGAAGAATCGGAGAAACTTTCACCCGATCGGAATAAGCGTTCAACATCGTTTTTCCGGCGTTCATTACGGTATCAAAACCAATCTCGTCCATGATCCGCAACGGTCCCCACGTCATACCAAAATTAATAGCCGCCGTCTCAATTGCCTCCATGGAAACTCCTTTCAGCAAAAGATTCAAAGCTTCGTTCAAATACGGTTGAAGAAGCCGATTCACGACAAATCCTGGACAGTCGCTGACGCATAACGGCGTTTTTTCTAACGCAAGCGAGTAGTCGCTTAAACGCTGAAGGACTGCTTCCGACGTCCGGGTCGACGGAATAATCTCCACCAGCTCCCGATTCCATACGGGATGAAGAAAATGAAATCCGGCAAAATTTCGCGAAAGCGGAAAAACCTCCGACAATTTTTCTATCGGAATCGTGGAAGTATTCGTCGTGAAAATCATATTGGGACGCAGAAACGGTTTGAATTTTTCGTAAAGTTCCGACTTTACCTCAAATTTCTCAACGACTGCTTCAATAATCAAATCGCACTCTGCGAGTTCTTCCAATGTTCCGGTTTCTACCAGATCCAATCTCTCCTGAAACTCTGATTCATCCTTAATATCCGCCAACTCTTCTCTCAAACGCTCGCGAACGGTTTTGAGCATTGCCGGATTCGAATCAAACATCCGAACAGAGAAAAAATTTCGCGCATTCAACGCCGCAATCTCCAAACCCATGAGTCCCGCGCCGATGATTCCTACTTTTTGGATATGAGAAAACGAAGGAGTCGAATTACTTTTTTTAGCCATAAATTTCACTGATCCATTTAGAAAATGATTCCCGGAATAAAATCCATTTCATTTACCAAATAAAAAACCACCATGTTCTGCGTCGGAAAAAGTATTAATCATCCAGCAAAAAAATAGCCGCCGTCGGCTGATTGGCATGATTCAATACGTCGACGCCTTCCGACAAAGTACAGATGCGCGCATAAATCCCGTGAACAGTCAAAAAATCAAGCGCCTTTTGAGTAATTCTGACATTTTTCACATCGCGAGCCCCAATAATCAAAAGCGTTCCCTCTTTCGCCAGCTGTTCAAGAGCCGGATCTGCCGGCGGAATCTCTGAACTTTCATCACGCTCAATTTCAGGAATGGATATCCCCGAAAAAATCGCCTTAAGTTCTGAACGATGAATTTTTGAGCCGGATTCCCTGCGATCAACAACGGAACCTTGAAGCGTCACGTAAAAATCCGAATTGGACGCCTGGTCTCCCACCTTCATGGAACCAATTTCATCGTCCCATTTTAACTTGACGACTTCACCCTCTTCCTGAACCGCTTCAATTGGATTTTCAATATGATCCGTTCGAGCGCGCGCCAACGCAACCGCGCCTAAAACCACCGCGTCGTCTCCGAGTTGCGACAACTCTATTCTTCTCCGGGAAGGAGCCGCCGGCAACCTGTCCGTCGCAATGATACGCTCTATCACCGGAAGAATAAAACGATGGCACGCCTCCATAACTCCGCCGCCGAAAATAATAACTTCCGGATCAATTAAATGGCGAACGGTAAGGCAGGCATATGCTAAAACCTCCGCGGTATACTGGACGACCGCCGTCACAAGCGGATCCTGCGCCTTAAGCGCTTTGGCAAGCAAACCGGCTTTGATAATTGAAACGTCGCCGCCCGCCAACTCGGTAATTTTACTGGGAATTCCCAACGAAAGAGCTTCCTGTATCGCGTGTTCAATTGCAGTACGGCTTGCGAAGGTCTCAAGGCATCCAACGTTTCCACAACCGCAAACGGGAAGAACCCGAGTCTTTTCAGGCTCGACATTTGGCGGAAGAATTGATTCCAGACGTTCTTTCCAACCGCGCGCCGGCGTCGAAACAACCATATGCCCGATTTCTCCGGCCGCGCGCCCCGCTCCAGTCCAGAGCCGCTCGTTAATGACGATTCCGCTTCCGACTCCTGTTCCAACGAAAATCCCCACCGCGCTGCGAGCGTTTCTGGCCGCTCCCAGCCACGTTTCTCCCAACGTCCCAAGATTACCGTCGTTACTGAGAAATACCGGAATGCCGAATTCTTCCGTCAATATGCTCCCAAGCGGAACTCCTGTCAGATTCATGTTCGGAGTAACGACGATACTTCCCGTTTCCGGTTCAACGACGCCGGGTATCGCAATCCCGATTGCCGTAATACGGGAAATCAAAAGTTTTTGAGAATCCAAAAGCTCCCGAATAGACGACTTAATCGCTTCTATCGTCGCTTCCGACGCGCAGTCGCGCGGAGTCTGCGCCTTTAAATGGGCAAAAATTGCGCCGGACTCGCTCACCAGCGACGTCCGAATTTTCGTCCCGCCAACGTCCATTCCAACATAGAGACGTTCTTCAAGTTTCTTCAAATTGGGTTTGGAATTCAACGTCTTGACTTCAGCAGGCATAAAAACTCCCACATTTGAAATGGACTAAAAAAACAGAAATGGAAAAAATCTCTCCCGACGTTTGAAATGTATCGGAAAAACCGGTCTCGGCGTTTACTTTCAAAATAAAATTCCCGGGAAATATCGCTATTTCACTTTCTTTTTCTTTTGGTCGTTTCTCAACCATTCAACCGTACGTTCGCACTGTTCCGTCAAAGAGCGGAGATTTTGAAACCCTAACTGTTCTCTTGCTTTATCTGCGGAACAGCTCCAGGAACCCGCGTTGATCTCACGGAGTTTATCTTTGGAAAAAACATACGGTTTTCCGGTAAATTTTGAAACGCATCCCATAAAGAAACAGGCGATAAACATCAGCGGAGGCGAAACGGGAATAATCATCGTGAATTTTCGCCCCAACGCTTTCCCAAACAGTTTTCCGAGTCCAACATAAGTAAACGTTTCCGGTTGCGATACGAAATAGATTCCTTTTCCTTCCTTCAACGGCGGGATTCCAACCGAAAGCCTTCGGTCCGAATCCGTTTTCAAAATTCGGCATATTTTTTCCGCCTCTTCCAATGGCAACGCGGGAAGCCGCTCCCCTTTTTCGGCGGCCAACAGTAAAAGCGAAGAAACGTCTTCCGCATGAGCCATCGAAAATCGGAATCGGCGCAGGAAAGGAATAAAGAAAATTCCCGACCTCTGGATAGCCGTTAACCAACGTCGGACTTCCTTGTCAAACGGACCAAAAAGTATCGGCGGACGAACAATCGTAATTGGAATCCGGTCCGCGTAAGTTCTGAGAACGGTTTCTGAAAACAGCTTGGATCTTCCATACCAGGAAACGGGCGCGCACTCGTCGGCCTCCGTATGCGGACGTTCCGGAGTTGAAGGACCAACGGCGGCAAGCGACGAAACATAAATAAAAACTGGTTTTTTCTCCTGTTCGACGCACGCCTTTAAAAGATTCTCCGTCGCCGCGCAGTTAATTTTCAGCATATCGTCAAATGAAATCGCCGCCGTCGCCGCGGCAAGATGAAATACGTAATCGACCCCCGCGACGGCTTCTGCCAATGCGGTTTCTGTAAAAAAATCCCCAAATACAATTCGAACGCCCGGCTCTTTCAAATGTTCATAGTTGGACGTCGACCGAACCAGGCAAACGACTTCCCATCCATTCTCAAGAAGAAACTGCACAAAATTTCGGCCCAGAAAACCAGTACCGCCGGTCACTAACGCCTTCTTTGGTTGATTCATTTCCATTTTACTGAAAGACTTTCCTCATGAAAAAATATCCGAAGCTCACTCCCGACAAATCAGTCTCTGAAACTCACGCGACAACGTTTCGTTGCCCGCCGCTATGAAATGCCCTTTGTTCACGTTAAAAGTTTTTCCATCGACGCCGCTTACGAAACCGCCGGCTTCCTGAACTAAAAGAGCTCCCGCCGCAACGTCCCAAGGCTTCGTGCCGAAATTCCAGCAGGCCTCAAGACGCCCGCAGGCGGTAAACGCCAAATTGAGAGCGGTAGAACCGGTTCGACGAATTGCGTGAGTCAGCGGCAAAACGTCCCAGAACGCGCGGACGTCCGGACTTTCCGAATTAACGCCCGGCGGAAAACCTACCGCAACCAGACTCTTTTCCACTTCCGTTACCAAACTGGTTCGAATCGGATTTCCATTTAGAAAAGCTCCGCCGCCGCGAGTTGCGGTAAAACACTCGCCGGTCGTCGGCTGAAAAATAATCCCGACCTGGATCTCCGAATCAAATTCCAACGCCAGCGAAACCGCAAAATGCGGAAATGAATGAACGTAGTTAACCGTTCCGTCAAGCGGATCCACAATCCAACGATAAACGCCTTCGCCCCCAAGCGCGTCCGTTCCGAAAGTATTTTCCTCGCCAAGTATCCGGTGCGTCGGAAAGGCGTGAAGAAGCATCGTCCTGATTTTTTCCTGCGACGCAAAATCTGCCTCCGTCACAAGATCTGCGCGTCCTTTTTCATAGACGTGAAATTTCCCCGCATAATCCAGTAAAAGCCGCCCCGCGGCGCGCGCGGTTTCCTCGCCGACCCCAAGGTACTCGCAAATATCCAAATCCATTATCTTCCCGACCCCTTCCCGTCAAAATTTCCGCTATTCCGTTTCCTTACCTCCGCGCGTCTGCTTCTCCACCGGTTCTTCCTCTGAAAAACGGGGTTCCGCGGCGTTTTTTCTCCAACCGGACAGACAGCGCAATTGAAAACGGCTTGAAAGCCAAAACCCTAAACCGCCGTAAACGAGCCCCTGCACATTGTCCAGAAAATCCACCCAGTCGCAACACCTTCCCAACCACGGGTTAAGAAGTCCCTGAAGCAACTCCGTCCCGGCGGCATACGCAAACATTCCAAGATAAAGCCAACCGGGACGCCGAAATCTGGCGGCAAATCCCAATATCGCCAAAAGAGAAAACGAAAGGACATGCGGAGTAATATTCAGCCCAAACCCTTCCTCAACCATTTCCTCGTCAATCGGAACATAGGCGAACGGATTATGAACGATTAAAAGAAACGAAAGGAAAAAAACATAAAGTACGAAAATTACCTGAAGAGGCAAATTCGCGCGCGTGTTTAAGCAACCGCCCCCATTTAAACGCGGTAATCCCATTGACTTTCCCTTTATCTTTTCTGATTCGTCTGAAATAATCTGCGTTCCGAACTCCTGAACGCTTGAAATCGCCAATTATTTCTCACAAAAATTCAGTCCAAACCGGCTTTTCAAAATTCAATTTCACAGACAAACGCTGGAAAATATCCGACGTTTCCGAAAATTTTCTCCATACCAATTATTCAATACGTCCTATTTGAACTCCATCCTACTAAAGTAAAGTATCGCGCGCCGCCCCCATAAAATTCATGTTTGCGGCGCTCTTAACTTTTCAGACAAATCCATCAAGAACCCGTGAAACGATCCCGATATTTCCAAACGGAGCCGAAACCTGAATTCCAGCCGTTCGCCGCCTGATTCTGTCGATACTTTCCCGCGCGATAGCAATTCCTTCCGCCTGCTGATCCTCTTTCTTTTCGTAACGCTCCATCCGTTCCATTATCGAATCTGGAACGGTCACTCCCGGAACTTCCGTTTTCATAAAATAAGCGTTTCGATAACTTGCCAACGGCCAAATTCCCGCAATAACCGGAATTCCGGCCGATTCAATCCGATCCATACTCCGAAGAAGAACGTCCGCGTCAAAAACTGGTTGCGTAATGGCAAATTCCGCTCCGGCGTCCACTTTCCGGAAGAATCGGGCGACTTCGCGCTCCATGTCAAGCGCATTTGGATCAAATCCAACGCCCATCACCGCGGAAGTAGCCTGCGGCAACTGCTTTCCGGCAAGATCAACGCCGCGATTCATACGCTGCTGAATTCGCGTCGCGCCAACGGAATCCGTATCAAAAACCCCCGTCGCGTCCGGATACTCGCCAAGTTTCGGAGGATCTCCCGTAATGAAAAGGATATTTCTGATCCCGCAAGCCGCGGCGCCCAAAAGATCCGACGTCATCCCAATCAAATTCTTGTCCCGGCAACAAAAATGAAGAATCGTTTCAATACCCGCTTCGCGCTGAATCCAATCGGCCGTCACTATCGACGATATTCTGCAGCTGGCCCGCGGTCCGTCCGGAATATTAATGCAGTCGACGCCCAACGCTTTCAATTGCCGACATTTCTCAATCGTTGGACCAAGATCAAACCCGCGCGGCGGAACAAGTTCGACGCTGGTAATCCACTCCCCCTCCGTCAGTTTCCTCCCCAGGGCAGATCGTTCGCCTAACGGTTGCGGCTCAAGCAAAATCGTTTTTTCATCCAGCGCGCCTTCCTTCACGTCGGAGAGACGCGCATTTGCCAGAGGCTTTACCGACCGGGCCATCTCAAGAATATGTTCCGGACCGATTCCGCAGCAACCGCCGACTCCGCGAACGCCAAGGTCGATGAAACGTTTCGCATATTCCGTAAAAAATTCCGGCGACGTCATGGAAATGGAACGAACCTCCACCTTGCGCGGAGCGCCCGCTTCCGGCTGCACTACCAGAGGTAGATCCATCAGCGGAAAAACCTCCCGAACCGCTTCAAGCATCTCTTCCGGTCCCAAACCGCAGTTCATGCCGTAAGCAAACGGACGCGGCAAATGATGAAGACGGCAGACCTCCTGAAAATTTTTCACCATTTCCGCTACGGAAGGCTCCGCGCCGGAATCGCCTTTCACGTACGGACGAAAAGAAAGAATAAACGGTATCTCTTCGTCGGCCGTCTCCAATATCCGTTGAATCGAATATTCCGCCGCCATGAGCGATTCCGTATTCGTTTGCGTTTCAAACATAATGAAATCAGCGCCGGCGCGGCGAAGAGCTTTGACTTGCCGAGTCAAAGCCGCTACCATCTGATCAAAACTCAAAGAACGATGCGGGTCAATAATCGGTCCAACGCTGCCGGCAATAAAAATCGGACGTTCTGATTTTAACGGATATTTCGCACGAAAATCCATAATCGCTTTCCGTGCATTCTGAACTCCCGCGGTATTGATCTCTTCCGTTCGATCCGCAAAACCGAACTTCTGGAGATAAAACGGGTTGGCGCCGACCGTATTGGTCGTGAGAACTTCCGCGCCGGCTTCAAGGTAACCGGCATGAATCCTGATTACCAGATCCGAACGGGAAACATTCAGTTCGTCGAAACAGGCGTTTGTGAAAATATGATTTCGATAAAGTTCCGTCCCCATCGCGCCGTCAAAAATAACGACCGATTTCCGAAACGCTTCCTGAAGAAGCAAAATTTGACTATTTTGTGCGGACATTGGCAAACAAGCGAAATAAAAATCTCAATATTTATCCATTTTTCCGTTTATTTTAATCGATTCCTCGTAAATGTCAAGCATGCCGAACGATTCTTTTCAAAAGAAAAGAAATTCTTTATCTTTTAGGATTTTTGAAGAAATCAGAACGAAAAGAACAAACGTAACAAATTTACCGAACAGTTAAAGCGAAAAGGTTCAAAGATTATTTCAGCTCGCCCAACCTTTCCGCCGCCCTCCAAATCCCCACCTTCCGAGCTCGCGTAAACGTTCTGCTTTTTTATTCATTTAGATAAAATGTGCAAATTACTCAGACAAAATTCTCAAATTTTTATCAAATTTCATCTCCTTCGCCTTTTCCAGACGAACAAAATATGCTAAAATAGGATTGGGAGGATTGTTGATGAGACATTTTATTCGGAAAACCAAAACTGAAAGTCATTCGCTTTTGATTTTGTCGGTATTTTGTCTATTGTTCTGGTCGAGCGGAGCTTCTCGGCCCTTTTTTCATTCTTCAAACTATCCCGGCGCAGCCAACCTGCCGGCAGGAAACGACGCCCCTTCGTTCGGCGAAACGACGGAATCATTTTCCTCCTCAAATCAAACTCCGCCGTCTTCACTTTCGTCAAAAAGTCAACTGGGCGCTCAATCTTTTTCCAATTATTCCCACTCCCTCGGCATTCCTGCGGCGGCGCAATCTGAGGCGCAAAAAAAATGTTCTGAAAATTCTTCCGGCATTCCTTCAATTTCGCCGAAAGAATCAACAACCACTACGATTGTTCCTGCGCGGAAACCGGAAGGTTCCATTTGGTCCGAAATGGACCTGATCCTCGGTCCTAAAAGCGTAATTGCCCGGCCTGGCTCTGAAGTTATTTTAACCGCCGGCGTCCGCGACCGTTCCGGTTATCTTCGAACAAATCAGAAAATCGATTGGAGTATTTCTCCCGAAAGCGTCGGGCATTTCTCTAAAATTCAATCCCGCGAATTCTCCAACTTTCTCGTACTGGATTTCGTGAAACCTCAAATACTTTCGGATACGCAGGCCGTTACGACGACTTCACGGTCGGAAATCACCCTGGACCGCGGAACCCCAAATCCCAACGACGACGTCGTCGTTCGCAGAGGAGAATCCTGGATCTCCGTCACGTCTCCGCGGGAAGGTGTAACCCTGGTTTCTGCAAGCGCGCCAAATATAGGCGACTCCAAAAGCAGAGCTCAGACGGCTCGCATCATCTGGGTTGACGCGGCGGTCAAACTTCCGGAATCCAAAGTTCTGGATTTCGGGAGCGCTTACGCTTTAACGACGGCTCTGCGGCGCGTCAGTAACGAACAGCCGCTGGAACGCTGGCGCGTCCGATATGAAATCTGCGGAAATTCTTCCGCCGTTTTCGCCGACGGAAATAAAATGCTGGAAATCTATTCAAATTCCAGAGGAGAAGCGCGAATTGAAATGCGTCAGCCCGTCGCGCGGCAGGAAGAAACGGTCGTTTCCATTCAGATTATTCGCCCCGAAGATAACGAATTCCCGGAACCTGTCGTCGTTCAGGATTCAAAACTTCATTTTCGATGGCAGCCGAATACGGTAAATATCGTAAAATCGATTCCTCGCGAAGCTTTTATCGGTTCCATTGTTCCGGCAGTAATTACCGTCGCGAATCTCACAGACCAGCCGTTGCGAAACCTTCGCGTTGTGGATCTTCAGCAGCCGGGTTTGGTTCTCAAAGGAGCCGTTCCGGAAGGAAAAGCGGAAATTGACGGTCACCAATGGCTCATTGAATCGCTCGACCCGCATTCGACTTATTCGATTCACCTGAATTATCGAGTGGAGCAACCGGGAAACTACGTTTCATACGCTCAGGTTCAAATGCAAAATCTCGGAAACGATTTGAAAGTGGAGTGTTCCGCTTCGCTTTCCGCCGGAAACGACACTTCTCCATACGCGCCAAAAATGCCCCAGACGCAAATCGGACAAGCCGGAGCGGGAACGGTAAAAATCTCTCCGTCGAACGATTCGGACCAACCGACCGTTTCCTATCCTTTCAGTAATGAAACCAAGCCGCTCCCGCCTCCGGAAATCGACGGAAACGGAGTTTACGTTCCTCTGGATGACGAAAATTCCCAAAAAGCAGACTCCACCCTGAAAAAAAATTCCGAAATGGAAAAAGCAAATCAATCTGCGGCGCAACCCGCCGTTTCTTCCCATGACAATAAAGCGGACATTGCCGTAAAAGATATTGAATATGCTCCGGTTTTTCCGCCTGCCGATCCATATGCGCAAGTTGGCCTGGAAATTAAAGCGCCGAAAGACGTTAAAGTTGGAACGGAATTTCCCGTCAAATTTGTTATCAGCAATCGAACTCATATGGACTATCACAACGTTGGAATCCAAGTCTCAAATTCGCGCGGGCTCTCGAACAAAGACAAACAGGATTCCTGCTTCATTGAAAGAAATATCCGTAAATTCGAGAGTCAAAACAAAATCACAATTGGAAGTTCTTTCCGCGCACTTCTTCCCGGCGAACAGATTATTCTCATCCAACTAACCCTCCCAAACGGAAAAGAATACCAGCAGGAAGCGCGTTTATCTATTCTCGATACGAAAAATACTGCCAAATCTGTTTCCGATCCGAATGCCGCAACAAACGCCGAAACCAATTTAAATCCTGAATCCGCAACAAACGGAATAGAATCCGCGGAACCGGCTTCTGTTCCCAACGCTCTTTCAGATAATCCGCCGACGCAGGAAACATCGCCGACCTCAAACGATGAAGCGCTTTCCGTCCCCGCCGACGCCGACGCTCCGCAGCCCCCCGCCGTCAACCAGAACGGCAATTCGCCTTCTGAAGATTCTCCGATTACAGTTGGAACGGTCATTGACGCCGGCGACGCTCCAAACGATCCTTCGTTCACCATTACCGTGCAGGAATCTACCGACAAGCCTCAAGTCGGCGAATCCGTCGTCTACACGCTGAAACTCATTAATACTGCAAACATTCCGGTAAAACAGTTGGAAATTCTGTTCGCGATTTCACCGGAAAACGCAGAGATTCAAAAGGATTCCGTCGAGGGTCCAACCAATGCGGAAGTTGACTTGAAGTCAGGTTTCGTTAAATATGCGCCTATTCCCGAAATTACTCCCGGTCAGTCAATTGTCTGCCGCGTTGGCGTCAAGACTCTCCTGGACGGCGTCTGTCAGACGCACGTAACGCTTTTGGAAAAAGGCGTTCCCAAAGCTCAAAAAATCCATGAAACGACCATTCGCAGGAAAAAATAAATCAGGAATCGGTTTCCGACCTGAATTAGATTTTCCTGTTATTTTCATCCGTAGTATTTTTATTATTTCTCAAACATCCCAAAACCCAGAAAGAAAACATGAACAGAACTCGCCTGAAAAAAATTGGGGCAATTGGAATCATTCTTGCCCTTATCCAGCCCATGACGGTAAAAATATCCAGTCCGTTGCTGGCCGCCGACGCGCCCCAATCCGTCGCGTCAGAAATTCCCGCCTCGCTCTCCGCTCCCATTCTCCCCGAAGACCTCCGAACCTTGACAGGGATTGAAAATAACGGAGCGGCAATTAAACGCGGCGACATGGTTTTCCAGTGGCTCTATCCGCAGGTTGTCGCGGCGGAAAAGAAGTGGCGCGCCGACTATGAAGCTCTGCAAACGCCCGAACAGGTACGCGCGTACCAAAAACGTCTCCACGCAGAATTCCTCAACGCTATCGGCGGATTTCCAGAACGTACGCCGCTGAACGCAAAAATCGTGAGCGTAACTCAATTCGACGGTTACGTCATGGAAAAAATCGTTTTTGAATCTCAGCCAAATCACTTCGTATCCGCCGTAATGTATTTGCCGGATGAAGCCAAATTTCCAAAACCATGGAGCGGAGTCGTCGTCACATGCGGACACAGCTTCAACGGAAAAGGCTCGGACGGATATCAACGCGCCTCCATTTTGCACGCTCTGAATGGAATTGCCGCGTTTCACGTCGATCCAATCGACCAGGGCGAGCGTATGCAGAACTTCGATTTGGAAACGAAAAAACCGCGAGCCTCCTGCGTTCAGGGACACAATCAGCTCGGAATCGGTTCCATTCTCCTGGGAAGAAACGCCGCAACCTTTGAAATTTACGATCTGGTTCGCGCTCTGGATTACCTTCAGACCCGCGACGATATCCGACACGATAATCTGGGAATGACCGGAAATTCCGGCGGCGGAACGCAAACTTCCTATCTCATGGCTCTGGACGATCGCGTCAAGGTCGCCTGCTCAAACTGCTACACCTGCTCGCTCTATGATCTGATGAAACGAAACGATACCCAGGACGCCGAACAGAATATTTTCGGTCAGGCCGCTTTCGGTATGGATCACGCGGACTACTGCATGATGCGCGCGCCCTTTCCAACATATCTCGGAACGGCGACAAAGGACTTCTTCCCTATCGCAATGGCAAAGCGGAGCCTTAACGACGCGAAACGTATTTTCAAAATCATGGGCAACGAAGAAAATATTTACCGCGCGGAAACGAATAATACGCACGGTTGGGACAAAACGCTCCGTCAGGAAACGGTTCAATTCATGTTGCGCTTCCTTGAAAATCGGAACGTTCAGGTCGTTGAACCGGAATCAATCAAAACGCTTAAAGACCCTGAAATCCAGGTTACGCCCGAAGGGCAGACCATTCTTATGCCGGGCGCGCGCTCAACGTACGATCTGAATCGCGACTACGCGAAAAAACTTGCGGGAGAGCGTGAACCGATCGACGCCGAAACCGTCGCGAAAATTCGCGAATTGGCAAACGTCCGCGACGCCTCGGAGTTCGGCGAAATGAAGGTTCGGGAATGCGGCGAAGAAAAACTTACGGACGGCGTCGCGGTCCGAAAAATGATTCTTGAACCGGAAGCCGGCATTTACCTGCCCTCCCTGCTTTTCAAAGCTGAAAACGCTCCGGAAAAAGCCGACGTCGTTCTTGTCGTCAGCGACCGGGGAAAAACGGACGGATACGCCGAAAACATCCTTCCGCTCGTGAAATCCGGAAAAATCGTACTCTCCGTCGAACTGCGCGGCTGGGGTGAAACCAAGCAGAACTTCCGCGCAAGCTACTATCGTCCAAGTCATCTCGGGACCGACGGCGCCGATTTTTACGTCGCGTACAATCTGGCGAAAACGCACGTCGGTTTCCGCGCGGACGACATTCTCGCAACGGCCCGCTGGCTCCGGAAACAACCGTTCTGCTCCGGCGTCGAGCTTTTCGGTATTTCTGAAGGCTGCATTCCGGTCCTTCACGCCGCGGTTCTGGAAAAATCGGCTTTCAAACATACGACGCTTAAAAAATGTTTGATTTCCTGGACCAATACGGTCGAAAACGGCGAACATTCCCGCACGCCCCTGACCAGTACGGTCCACGGCGCCCTGCGCGTCTACGACCTTCCGGAAATGCGCGACTTCCTCGGCGAAAAACTGACCGTCTTGTCCCTGAAAGACGCTCTGGAAATTGAATGAGAACTGAACTATGGGAAA
>CAZWOV010000011.1:0-19341 GCA_964635645.1 uncultured Planctomycetaceae bacterium
CTTTCTGAAATTCGCCAAGTTTACCGTCGTTCGTCCGCGTTCCTTCTGGAAAAATAATGACGGCCTGCTCGTTCTTCAGACGTTTCAGCGTTTCCTTAATCCCGGCAATCGGATTTTTGTCCCTTGAAATAGGAAAGGCGTTCAAGTGACGAATATGCCATCCCAACAGTCCCTTAAACAATGTGTCCCGCGCCATATAGTGGCAGAAACGAATCGCTCCAATCCCAATCAACGGCGGATCCAGAAAGCTCTGATGATTCGCAATCACAACCAGTTTACCCTTTGGGGGAATCGGTTCCTGATATCGATATTCAAGTCTGAAAAAGAGTTTTCCAAAAACATAAATAATGAAAACCCATAGTCGATAATAAAAACGATCAAACAGACTCATGAATCTCCCTTCCTGAACCTGAAATTTAATGTTAAACCATTTCGGGGCCCCGTCCTGCGAATCCACCGACCAGTTTCCCTTTATGAAAAGATTTTCCCTGCGAACAGTTTTCCGCAATTGCCGACGCTCCGACAGGAAAAAGATGAAATCAGAAAACCGGAGCCTCCCGCGTTTCCTTCCTCGCCCCGGTTTGCGCTATCTCTGAAGTCCCATCTGGAAACTGAACAGCTCTTTCTCGTCGCCTTTTTCCCTGACTAACGGTACGGCAAAGTCAAGCGCCATCGGAGCGGGACCCAACATCGGCATCGAAATTCGGAAACCGGCGCCGATAGAAACTCGATAACGGTCGTTCCACTCGTCAATTTTACTCTGTACCGTACCGGTATCGCAGAAGACGACTCCGCGAATCATATCGTCCGCCGTAATCGGAAAGAGATACTCCAGCGATGCTAACACCATGACGTTGCCGCCGACGGCATACCCCATTTCAAGCGGCGAAACGCCTCGATACTCGAAACCGCGAATTGTCGACGAACCGCCGGCAAAATACGATTCGTAAATCGGCGTATCGTCTCCCGTCCAGGAAAACGAAGTCGTTAAACTCACCACGTGACGGCCCGACATATCCGCGCGCTCGTTGATCAACCAGTATTTTTTAAACTGCGCGTTGAAACGCGGATAACTCCATGTGCCGACAACCTGTTCAAATTCAATGGAAGCGTAATATCCTTCCGTCGCAAGGAAAGAACTGTCGCGCCGGTCCTGAACCAGCCGAAAACTGAATCCAAACAACTTCGAATACCCCAAAGCGTTTTCCAGACGCGGAGGAGTCGGATAAACCGGATCGTCCAGGTAAACCTCATACCCGCGAAAACCAACATATGCGCGCAGGTCGTGCGTCAGAGCGCGGCTAAAGTTAAATTGACCGCCAACCCGCCGTTCGTCCCAGTGATCGTAGTTGCGTTCATAGTACATTACGCTTGTTCCCAAACCAATTTGAGAATTGAAAAGATACGGCTCGTCAAAACTCAAAACATAACGGGAAACTTCAGTACCGGGAGTTAATTCCATTCGGAAATGCTGACCGCGGCCGCGCCATGACGTTCCGCTCTTAATATCGCTCCACGAAGTAGGCCAACGCCGAATGTCAAAGTTCTGCTCGTCCACCACAAACGATCCGACAAGTCCGGAATCGGAACTGACCCCCAATGAAAACATAATGCGCCCGGTCGTCGTTTCTTCTGTTTCCACGGTAATAGGCAAACTTCTGCGTTGCCAGTCTTCCAACGAGAACCCCGGCGCCGGAGTATCGCCAATCGGACGGGTAAACGGAGTCTCGTCCGGATTGCTGATTCCGGGTTGCGGAGGCGGGGCAAGAGCCTGACCCGTTCGCGGATTAATCGATTCTATCTGCGCCGGCGGATCCATCTCTGCGTCCGCAGACGTTGCCCACGACGGCGCGTCGAATGAATTGCTTTCCTCGGCGCCGCGTCTTGAAAACGATTCCGACGTTTCGCCGGACAAACCGGAAACGGACGTCGATTTTTCCGAAGCGTTTTCAAACGCCGAACCTTCCCCGTCAACATCCGAAAGACTAATCGAATCCGGAAGCGCACGGTTGCCCGCCGAGCCATTCCCGCGAACAACCATGGGACCGTTTGCGGAACGACTTGACAAACTGGAAGTTTCACGGAACTCCGCTGATGAATCGAAAGTATGAACGTCGCCGGATCTTTCTTCGACGGGAATTCTCTGAAGCGGCACCGTACCGACGACGGAATCGCTGGAACCATAACGCACTTCATGGAAAATCGGCCGCGACGCCTCGCGGACAGACAAAGGCGAATCGGCATAGGCCGGATCGTCGTTAATCACCTCGACCCTTCCGCCAAGGTAAATATCCGCTTCCGTATCCTGAAAATCGCACGTGTGATAAACTTCGCCCGATTCTCGATCCACAAGCTCAAGACGATAGACTTTTTCCAACGCGTTTCCATCCCCAACTTCCGATTCAAAAGTTTCCTCCGCAATACTTTGCGTCGTCTTACTCTGATCGTGCGCAATTTCTTCTCCGTTTCCGGACTCAAGATTTTCCGGTTTCGCCGCCGGACGCGCTATCGTGCGAATATTCACGTCCATAAAAGCTTCGTTTTCACCAAGCTTGAAATCTGGGTCCACATCCGCAATCGTCTTTTTGAAAACTTTCTGCGTTTTTCCTCCCGAAAGAGCGTCGCGCCCCGCGCCGCCCCCAATACTTGCCGAACCGGAAGAAGATGAAGAACTTCCTGCCGAAGCGCCGGGCGCGTCGCGCCGCGCCGCGTTTCCGGATTCTCCTATCGCGGCATTAGAGCCAATTTGAGACGCTGTCTGCGCCTCCTCTGCAAGTTCCGGAGGCGAATAAACGATTTTCGGGACTTTTCCCTGCGCCGGATCATTCGCAAAGAGCTGCGACGCCTTTAATCGACGTTCCGACTGCTGAAGTTCGTTGACCTTTACCAAATCGCCGGGTTTCACCGAAAGACGATTCAGAACCGTGGAAATCTGCGTATGGGGATATTCGCCCTCGATAAGAACGTTCACCCGTCCTACGCGATACGTTTTTCCTTCCTGAATGGAAAAAACAATGTCGCATTTACCGGGATCGTCGAGAATTTTCATCTCCGCGTTGATATTCGCAAAAACGTAACCTTCTTTTCCGTATCGTCTGCGCACCCGCATAATACTCATGTCGAGGCGGTCTTTGTTAAACGGTTTTCCCACTTCAATCTTCATGTCGTCCGCAAAAGCCGAGGAATCAAATTTCGTATTCCCCACGTAACGAATCTCGTTAATATGCGCCTGCGGTCCCTCTTCAATGACAAAAGTAACGTCGTTCCAGCCCTTTTCACTGGTCCGCTTCACCCGGCGGCCGATTCGCGCGTAGAAAAAACCTAACCGTCGATAATAATCCTCCAATTTTCGAATATCTTCCTGAAGAATATCGTCGCGCAACTCCCCTTTAAAGATCCACATGAATCCAGGTTTGCTCTGAATAATCGTCTTCAATCGGGCGTCCGACGCAATCGTATTGCCAATAAATTCAGTATTTCCTATTCGAAGTTTCGGCCCCGGATTAATAAGATAAATAACTCCAGGGTCGCCAATTTCACTTCCTTGAATCGCCTTAACGGATACTTTGGCAAATCCTTTCGACTGATAGTATGTTTCCAGCTTCTTACGGCCTTCTTCAACATCATACGGACTGAATGGACGCCCGGGAACCAAACCGCATTCCTTTTCCAGCGTTCCAATGCTGACGCTTCCATTTCCCTGAAAACGAAGATAATGCATTACGGGACGTTCCTGAACCTTAAACATCACGATTACGCCGCCGGGAACGGACCGGATATACGGCTCGACAAGCGTAAACAGACGCGATTGATTCATCCGCAAAATATCGTCGTCCAGATTTGAAACTTTGAAGATATGACCGGTTCGAAGATGAATCTGCTGAAGAATTTTCTCCGTAGTGTATCGCTGATTTCCGATAATCTGAACATCCAGAACTTTCTTTCCGTCATGTTCATTTCCCTTCGTAATACGCGAATCGGAACGGCTCCCCAAAATAAAATCGCTACCCCCAGACGCCGTTTCCTCTTTGTCAACGGAACTATCGGCAGGAACTACGCCGACCGAAGAAGCGCCGACGGCATTCGGAAGTTCTTCCTTTTGCTGTCCGCCGTTCGTAAGAATTGATTCCGCATCCGCGCCAAGAGGAGCGCCGATGGGCGCAATATCCATGGACGCGGTTTCAGGAAGAGTCGGCTCAACGGCATTTCTATCTGAAGCAAGCTCTTCACTTCCCGGAGAATCCGTATTTCTCGCGCTAAGAAGATCGCCTGGACTCGAAATTTGCGAAGTCGTTTGAGGAAGCGGCGGAGCGACCGTCTTGGAGTCGTTTTCTGGAGAAACGTTGCGCAAATCAGTCGCCGCGGAAACCGGAGATTGATTAACGCCAAAAAGATTCGACGGATTGGCCGCGTCGCGCGCTCCGAAGTTATGCGAATTCTCCATACGGGAACCAGCCTGAACGGTTTCCGTATCGTCTTTCGATTCAGATTTCATTCCGTCGCGAGACGCCGCGGCATTTGAAAAATTCCCCTCGGGACTAAAGGTTCCAGGAAGAATATTCGCGGGGTTTGCACTCGTATGAAATGCAAAAGAATTACCAGCCTGCGCACACAAACGATTAAATGACGATTGAGAAAACCCAAACCCCAATCCTGTCAATAGACAGAGTATCGCCGTTCGGCTCAATGCAAGCCGAGGGATAAAAACTGCCATTTTCTTCATATTTTGACGAAACGTTCGCGTCATGAACGAGCTCTTCTTTAATTTTAATTTTAAATTTAATTTTAATTTTTCTATTCGTCGAAATTTTTACGCTATTGATTTTCGAAAGAATACTTTAGCATTCCATAAATTCCGGATGAAGAAATTTACACGCTAAGAGCATTAATACACAATCCTCAAGAATCAATCAAGATGAATTTCAGAGAAATTTACCAAATCTACGCGCTTTTGATTATTTATGAAAAGAAAAATTCAAGTTTTGATTTTATTGAACCGAGAGAAATTTCTCACGATCCGTTCCAACTGCGTCGCCGCCAGAAAATAAATAGCAGGCATGACAGGTAGACGATATCTTGCGCAACAATCAATTCCTGAAAGCGCCATCGTCAACAGAAAATACGCGCACCAGCCGACAAACGCCAATCCCAACGCCGGATTCAATTCAAAAAACGTTCGTAATGAACGTCCATTCCGTAAAATCATTACGAATGCCGACAAAAGAATCGTTCCCTGAAAAAAAACCGACCAGAAAAAAATCCACGATTTCCACACTGGAAAATTTCCTCCAGTCGCGTTTTTTTCTCCAACTATCTGAAGCAGCGTTCGCGTTTCATGCGCCAGAAACGACTTTACGACTCCGACGCCTGATGAAAACGCGAGGGCCGACGGATAACGAAAAAGAACGGCTTTTTTGCATTTTGCCAATTGAGAATCAAGTTCCCCCTGATTCAGCCCGAACGCTTCCGGATTCTGACATTTCACATTTGCCGGAAGATCAAATTCACGCGAAATACGCTCCTGCGCTTCCTCAAGAGAACAATTAAGCGCCGTCTGCCAGGAGCCTCCGCCCGAATAGTAAACCATTACGATATTCTGGTTGCCGCAAAGCGCAAACTTCCCGAAAACTTCCGCGTTCCTTAACATCCAACATGTCGTTGGAACGTAAGTTCCCGCAAGAAAAACCAGTAGGACTGAAAAACGGAAAGAAGTTCTCGCCGAAGCCCCAAACCGACCGGTTTCTTTACCTTTTCCCCATTTTATCAAATCCAGAAATCGACGAAGCAGAGGAGACGCCAGAAATGCAAAACTGGATACGACCGGAACATAAAGCCCGCTTGGGCGCGTCAGTATCGCCAGAGAAAAAGCCAAACCGCCGACGAAAACTCGTAGAATTTCCAAACGCCCCAATTTATTCTTCTTCTCGCCCCAATTGGAAAAAAGAACTGGAAACGCCCAATAAACGCCAAGAAGCAGAAAAAAAAGAAACATGACGTCCGACATGGCCTGAAGCGTCATGGACCAGACCAGAGGATCCAGAAACAGGAAAACAAACAGAAGACGGGATATGGTTCGCGAACGAGTCCAGAAAAAACCAATACGCGACAAAAGCAGGCCTGAAAAAAACGTCAATCCGATATTCAACAGCAAAATTCCCTGAACGCCGCCCAGGAAATCTGCCAATCCTGCAAAAAATGGAAACGTCGGAGTCCACTTGAAATCCGGAACATAAGGCTCGCCGACGCTCCGGGAATAAACCCCTTCGTTCCAGATATTCTTCCCTAACTGAACGTAAGTCACAGCGTCCGGATTAACCGCGGCATGAAAATCCTCCAGATATTCCGGATTCCCGCCGCCAATCGCTCCCAGCCAAACCGCGTAAAACAAAATCATCAGCGACCCGGCAATTGTCCCTAAAAGAAAAAACGCTTTTTCCCGACAGAAACATCGGGAAAAATACGTTTTCCGTTCCAGATCGTCTTCGGAATCTATTTTCCGCATTCGCGCACCTTCCCGCTCTCAAATTATTCCGCGAACATCGCGTCCACGTATTCGTCCGGATTAAAGAGCGCGAAGTCGTCGGCCTGCTCGCCGACTCCAACGTACTTGACGGGAAGATTAACCTGTTTACGAATCGCAACCGCGCAACCGCCTTTAGCCGTCCCGTCCAGTTTTGCCAGAATAAGCCCGTTGCAGTGAACGCACTCCGTAAAATGCTTTGCCTGACTAATTCCATTCTGCCCGGTAGTCGCATCCAGAACAAGCAAAATTTCATGCGGCGCGTCTGGACAAACTTTACCAATAACACGATGAATTTTTTCCAGTTCGCGCATCAGATTTACCTGAGTCTGAAGACGACCCGCAGTATCCACGATACAGACGTCCGCTTTTTGAGCCAAAGCCGTTTCAACCGCTTTGAATCCAACGCTCGCCGGATCGCATCCGGAACGTCCAGTCACGATTTCCGCGCCGAGCCGATCGGCCCAAATCGTCAATTGTTCCACTGCGGCGGCCCGAAACGTATCGGCGGCTCCCAAAACGACGCTTTTCCCCTGATCTCTGAACATTTTACAGAGCTTTGCGATCGACGTAGTTTTTCCGCTGCCATTCACGCCGCAGACCATAATTACCGTCGTCTCGCCGTCCCGTAACGAAATCGGAGCCGCATCCTGCCGCATGACGTCTTTCAGTTTCGCCTTCACCGACGCCGTCAGATCTTCCATAAACACGACGCGTCCGCGAAATTCTCTGGCTATCTGATCGCGAATTTCCTTCGCCGCCTCCACTCCCATGTCCGTGCGAATGAGAGAAGCAAAAAGCTCTTCAAGAAATTCTTCGTCTACGAGACGCCCTTCCTTTTTGAAGATGTCGCGAATATCCGTATTTAAAATCTGCTTAGTCTTTTCCAGACCGCGCTTAATTAATCCGAAAAGTCCCATCAGGTTTCCTTTTTCAGGTTGATTTTATTCTTTTTTAGGTTTCGTTATTTTCGCCGGGTTCAACCGTCGAAATCGCCGCCAGCCGATTGGTTTCCTCAAGAACTCTGCGTACTTTATCAAGCACTCCGTTCACAAAACCGCCGGATTTTTTATCTCCATACTCCTTCGCAATCTCTATCGCTTCGTTCATGAGAATCGCAACCGGTTCTTTCACATTCATCAATTCGTAAACGCCGATACGCAAAACGTTTTTATCGGTTTCCGCCAAACGTGAAAAACGCCAGTTAACCAACGCTGATTCAATCAATTCGTCCAGCTCTTTTTTTCTCAGCGTCACTCCTTCAATTAAACGGTGCGCGTAACGAATCTGTTCTTCATCCTTTTTAACGCGCTCGCGGATCATATCGTCCGGCGACGGCTGTTCCGGATTTAAATCGTTACTGAACAGAACCTGCAAAGCCACAACTCGCGCACGGCGATTTTTATCGATTAACATTTTTTCCTTCTATCCCGGGCAACTTCCCAAACATCGCGATTCCAAACGCAAAAATAAATTACGACGTGAAGCGCGAAAGAAAAACAGCTTCAAACCGTCGGCAACCAATTCTTCTGAAAAAATTCATTCTTTTCAGATTTTATCCGTTAAATTAATCAAATCGATCATTTCCAATAAAGCGTCGGCACAATCCGACCCTTTATTTCCAAAATGCGCTTTCTGCGTTTTATCATGCGCCGTATCATCCGAATCGCTACGCGCCAACGCCTGTTCCACCGTATTGCACGTCAAAACGCCAAACATCACAGGCTTTTCAAATTTAGCCCCCTGCTCCGCAAACATCAGGCTAACCGCGCGATTGATATGTTCGTCATGCGACGTTTCTCCCTTAATGACGGCTCCCAAAGCCAAAATTCCGGCGTATTGCTCTTTTTTCACCAGTTTTCCGGAAACTGTTGGAATTTCAAATGCCCCGGGAACATAAAACACGTCTATTTTCTCTTTTGAAACGCCGCGTTCCTCAAATTTTTTTAACGCGCCCTGAAGCAAACGTTCTGTAATCGTACGGTTAAATTTTGCTACGACGACGGCAATCCGACCTGCAAATTCAGACGCAGGACGACCTTCGTAAACGTTCATTCCATTCCACCTTTCTGTTCAGAACTTTCCGTCGAATCCGCCGGCTTCGCTTCAACCGGCTCCACGGAACCCGTTTCTTCTGTTTTTTTATCGCCGCCGCTGAGCGCCGACAGAAATTCCGCGTTGGTCTTCGTCTTTTTAAGACGATTCGTCAACAACTCCATCGCGTCCAATGGATTCAACTCGTAAAGAATCCGACGCAATTTGGAGAGCGAACGAAATTCTTCTTCTGAAAGGAGCATCTCCTCATGGCGCGTTCCGCTTTGCGTCAAATCAATCGGCGGAAATATATTTTTTTCCAGAAGACGTTTATCTAATACGATCTCCAGATCTCCGGTTCCTCGAAATTCTTCCAGGATCATCTGGTCCACTTCGTTCTCCGTTTCCGAAAGAAGCGTCGCCAAAATCGTCAAAGAACCGCCCTCTTCCACGCATCGGGCCGACGCAAAAAATCGTTTCGGGACCTGAAGAACATTCATTCCCATTTCCATCGGCATTTCCCCGCCGTACGGAAACGACTCCGCGCTCCATGCTCGAGCCAGATGAGAAATGGAATCCAGAAGAATGAGTACGTCCCGTCCGTATTCTACCATCCTTTTCGCTTTTTCGAGAACCATATCCGCAACCTGAATATGGCGCAGAACAGGTTCGTCGAACGTCGAACAGATGACTTCGCAGTTCATTCCTTTCACCTGACGGCGCATCTCTTCAACGTCTGCCGGTCGCTCGTCCACAAGAAGGATAAAAACATAAAGATCCGAATAATTTTTCAATGCGGCTTTCGCTACATTTTCCAGAAATTTCGTTTTACCAGCCTGCGGCGGACTCACAATTAATCCACGCTGTCCCAGACCGACGGGAAGCATCATGTCCAAAACGCGCATTTCGATTTCATCCGCATCGCTTTCAAGATTCAATCGTTGAACTGGATGCGTGGGAGCCAAATCGTCAAAACGTTTTTTATGAGAAAATTCATTCGGATCGCGATAATTAATTGCTTCTACGCGCAAAAGGGCAAAATAGCGTTCGTTCTCCTTCGGAGGACGGATCTGTCCCGAAACCACCGTTCCCGTCTTTAAGCCAAAACGACGAATCTGACTCGGCGAAACATAAATATCGTCCGGACAGGAAAGATAATGATAGTCCGTACTACGTAAAAATCCAAAACCGTCCGGCAAAATTTCAAGCGTGCCCTCTCCGTAGAGCAGACCGTTAAGCTTGATTTTTTCCTTAATAATCTGAAAAATCAAATCATGCTTCTTCGCATGTTCTTCATCCGGAATACCAATTTCGAATCTTCGCGCTTCTTCAATCAATTCCTTTACGGAAAGTTTCTGAAGGCGCCCGACCGTCTCGTCCTGAAGGAGTATCTCGCGCTCCATATTTTCAGAACCTTCCTCTGCCGGATTCCTGGAACCGCGAGTCATTTCTTCCGCCAACTCCTCGGCCAGAGAAAGCGGTTCCCGCTGGGAACGAGGAGAATTTAATTCGGGAAACGCCGGATTGAACGAACTGTAACCATTCTGATTCCTACGGTACGGCCGTCCGCCTCGGCCATAATTAGACGCGCCGCCGCCATTCGACGCATTCCATTTTCGTTCAAAACGTCGGTTGCTATTTCTGCCATGATAACCGGCATAAGCGTCGCTGTCAAAATCTCCCGGGGCGCCGTAAACGCCGCCTTCTCCTAAATTTTCATCGCGGAAGCCTTTTCCATAATTCTCTCTGCCGAACATATGTCCGCCGGAATAATATCCGTCGTTCCATTCGTTCGTTTCGCCGTCTCGCCGTCCGCCGTAATTTCCCCTGTGACTGGGATAGGGCTTTCGCGAATATCTGTGCGCGTCCGAAACGTTTCCTCCCTGAAAATAACGATCCGTTCGCCGTATCCCTCTGCCGGATTCTACCGGAGAATCTTGCCGGACGTCCCGACTCGAATCATCCTGCGGAGAAACGCCTTCCTTCGCCGAGTTAAAATCCGCCGTCGAATCATACGAAGATCGTCTGGAATAATTTCCGTCGTACTTCATTCCGCGTCCCCGATATCCGCCGTTCCAACGCGTACGGGAAGGAAAATAATCTCGGGAATGTTCTTCCTGCAAAATATCGTCGGCATTCGAAAATTCCGCCGCGTCATGGGTTCGATTTCTCCAATCCGCGATATTTCGATCACGGTAAACGTTCAAAGAGCCTCGGCGCCCCGACGGAAGCCTGGAAGAAGAAGGATTTTCTTCCGCGCCGACGGATGAATCCGCATCTGTTTTATCACGGGAACCGGAAACCTCTTCTTCGTCAACGTCCAATCCGTCTCCAAATCCCCTAAAGCGAGTACAGGAATATCCCGGAGGAATTCGAGATATTGCGTTTCCTCCCCGCGGCTGAATGGGATCGTATGGTTTGGAAAAACGGGCGCTGATAAAAGGACGCTCGTTCAAAAGACGGCGGTCAGACTCCATTTCAAAATCAGAATCATTACTCGAAACTTCCGGAGAAATTTTCGACCCGGAGACTTCATTTTCATCTTTCTCAAATGAAAAATTACGCGTATCGTTCATTTCAGATGAAACATTTGAGGAATGAGAAATATCTTCCGACTGTTTTGAAAAAACAGATTCAGACTGAGAATTCACGCGACATTTATCAAATTTGCCGCCAGGCAACTCTTGCTCCGACATGTTGCAGCTCCTAAAAAGGAAAATAAGGTTCAAACATCCAAATACAGGATGCAGAAAAGGGTAGGTGGGAAAAAGGAAAAGTACCGTAATTCAAACTAATGAACCCTAATAATATACACCAATATTTGAAAAAAAGCAAGGGCTCACTCTAAAATTTAAAAAAATCAGCAAAATATTATCATTTGCCAATCCAATCTTGCCTAAAACAGGTAAAATTGACAACTCACGTAAAATAAAAACGCACGGCAGGCCGAATCATCAGACAAAAAGGGAGAAAAATTACCGACCTGCGCCAAAAGGAAAGCGTTCCTTCATAATTAATAAACAGAACGCTTTCCTCTTACTAAATCTTAACCCGGATTAAAGCCAGGCCGGATATTCGTTAGCCGCGGGAAGAGTAACGCAGATGACTTTCGAAACTCCCGAGAGCTGCTGAATCTCGCTCAAAGCCGCGACCGACGGAACAGAATTCAGACCGAGAACGCCCAGAGCCTGTTCGTTCGTCTGGTTTGGACGGCTAACGGAAAGCTGTTCGATATTCACGTTATTGCGACCGAAAATAATACCGACGGAACCAATCACGCCCGGCACGTTATTATGGAAGAAGAGGCAAAGATTTCCGTCAAGATACGCTTCAAGACGGCAATCGTTCACCTGAACCAGACGCGGCATGGCGTTGCCGAAAAGCGTACCGGAAAGCGTCGTCGTTCCGGTATCGGAGGTAATTTCGGCCGTCAGAAGCGAACTGAAGGTCGAACATTCGTTCGTTTTATTCTCGACGACTTCAATTCCGCGTTCTTTCAGAAGCATCTTCGCGTTAATGATATTCGATTCGCCAGCGGTCGATTTGGAAAGAAGACCGGCCGCGAACGCGCCCGTAACCAGCGAAGTAACTTTTTTGGAGATTTCACCGCGATAAGAAAGCGCACACTTTGTGATACGGCCTTTCTCGATTTGGGAAGCCATCAGACCGAGCCGCCACGCCAAGGCCAGCGAACTGCGCATTTCAGCGAGAGTTTTCCCATCAAGCGGAGCCATATTGACCGCAGATTTAATCGTTCCGGTGGTGAAATAATCAATCAGGAGTTCAACCGCTTCCAATGCAACGTTTTTCTGAGCTTCCGTCGTGCTGGCGCCAAGGTGCGGCGTGCAGAGAACGTTTTTGCGACCGAACAGAGGATTGTCGGTGCAGGGTTCAGAAGGATAAACGTCAAGAGCGACGCCGGCAAGATGACCGCTGTCAAGACCTTCAACAAGAGCCGCCTCGTCGTAAATACCGCCGCGCGCACAGTTGATCAGCCGGGCTCCCTTGGGAAGCATTTTGATTTCATCAAAGGAAATCATTCCGCGAGTTTCGTCGGTCAACGGCGTGTGAACCGTCAGATAATCGCAGAACGGAAGCATTTCGCGATAACTTGAGAACATCCGAATTCCAAGTTCTTCCGCCATGGAGTCAGAAAGGAAGGGATCGTAACCGACCAGTTTCATTTCCATTGCGCGGGCGCGGACGGCAATCGCGCGGCCAATACGTCCCAATCCGATAATACCAAGCGTTTTGCCGGCGAGCTGAGCGCCGGTAAACTGTTTTTTATCCCAACGGCCTTCGGCAAGAGCCTGATTTGCCGGAGCGACGTAACGGGAAAGACCATACATAAGGGCGAGCGCATGTTCCGCAGTTGAAAGAGTGTTTCCACTCGGAGTATTCATGACAATCATTCCCTGACGGGTCGCCATATTTTTATCGATGTTGTCCGTACCGACGCCAGCGCGGGCAATCGCTTTCAAACGATTATTCCCCTCAAGAATGTCAGCGGTCAGCTTAACTCCGCTACGGCAGATCGCGCCGTCAAATTCCATTAAAGTATTGCGAAGTTCTTCGCCTTTAAGGCCGGTTTTTACTTCGTATTCGATGCCGGGCGCGGCTTCCAGAAGATTCAAACCATCTTGCGAAATTGAGTCAAGGACGACAATACGAGCCATATCACTCTCTCCTTTGAAAAATGAACGTCAGAAATAAAGTTCAACAACCATATTTTACGCTTTTTTTTATTTTATACAAGCCCCCCCTGCCGAATTCTTGACGCAGGCCGTCGATTTCAGTAAATCAAGATTATTTTACCGTCTTTCCATTAAAGTTCAGTAAACATTTTGTTCCGTATTTTCAAAGCGTATTTTGCGACGTCCTTCTTTCAAAAAAACAGGCCGCAATCGATAAGTTTGCGGCCCGCTTTCAGTTCTGCAACTGATTTTCAGTATCCGTCTCAGGTTCCGGCGAAATCTGCCGAACGCTCGGCGACGCCAAAGGCGAGAGGTTCAAGTTCCGGGACGGCAATTCAAATTTCATCTCGTCCTGCGGTTTCCTCTCTAAACGGTTCTCCTGGGACGGAATAAAAGCGGAGTCGGACTTTTTCCAAAAAGATTTCCTACTTTTTGAAAAACGACTAAAGAAATCATCGTTTCCAACTTCCGTAATTTCTTTCCGGGGAACGTTTTCTTCCCCCTTCTCCTTACCAAAATTTCCCGACTGAAAAATCGCGTCCGTAATCTGTTCCTCATCTCTTCGAAGAGGAACTCCCCTACCCCTAAAATAATCAATCCAATCTTCATTGTTCGGGAAAAATGATTTATTCCAAAAATTCATCTCTTCAGGGATTCTCTGTTCCGGCTTCGGCTTCTCGTCCCGCAATTCCGGCGTCGATTCTCCCGGCCAATCTTCAGGAATAGGAGTATTTTCAGGAAAAACAGGCTTTTGGAGTTCGTATTTCATCGGACTTCTCTGTTTTTCAAAAAATTTCTTTCTCTCAAGAAGATCCAAAAATTTTCGATCCATTTCTTCCTGAATGAAACGCTCGATTTTTCTATCCTGAACCGGAGGCGCTCCTTCCGCTTCATCCTTTTTCTCTTCGCCTCCGTCTTCCGATTCGTTTTTATCGGATCCGGAAAGGTCCGAATAGGAAAACGGCATTCCCAGCGACGTCCCGAATAATCCGGAATTTCCAGCGGAAATATCATCCTCCGATCGCGGCAAATCCGTCGTTTCCGGAACAACGCGCCGCTGATTTCCAAAATACTGCGCGTAAAGCCAGATAACGCGCGGCATTGAAGTTAAATCCGTCAGATAGTAAGCGTTTCCGTAACCGCCGAATCCCGGAATCTCCAACGGGAGCCGCCCGCCTCCGTTTCCGCCCGCCAGACCGCCGGCGTCTCCCGGAGGAATACCCGCAATCTCCTGCGCGAGCGTATTCGCCGTTTCCGACGCGACGGAATTGAGCCTCGATTCCGCGCTCGCAAGCCCATCCAGTTTTTCCGCGCCGTCAACGGTCAGGAGCGGAATCTCCGCGCCTGTTTTTTTCAGAGACGCTTCTGAAACGATATCCTGTTTTTCCAAATCCGCCGCCGCGCTTCCCTGCGATACGTTTTCCTCCCAGGAAACCGCTATCGGGACCTGCGGAGCATAAATTGCGCTGGACGAAACCATTTCATCCGACAAATCCGCGATTTCAGCTCCTTCGGTCTCCAACGCGGCAGGCTGGACTGGAGAGAATGCGCTCATGAATCGACGCGTTTCAAGCGGTTCCACGATCAGCGGACGATATTTCAAATTTCCCGTCCGTCGAACCTTCATGCCCCACGTTTGCTTTCTGCCGAAAAGACCCCGATTCATTTGTCCACCCTCCTTTACTTCCGCTTAATTATGCAGAACGGGTCAAATGAAAAAAAGAAAACCGCCCGCGGCAGAAAACTCTCTGCTCGCGCGACGGTCTATTCGGCAAAATAAACAATAATCAGAAAGCGCGTTCAACCTTCCGCGCCAAATCGCGTTTCATTCGCCGTATTCACTTCAGACGGCGAAGTTCAAAATCCTTATTTTCATAAACCAACTCGTAATCCGCCGTTCCGTCGGGCGTTTCCACAACGACGGTCCGTCCTTTCAAATCATTTTTATCTCGAACCAGGTACGTCGCGCCGTATTCCTTTTTCAAGTATTCAAACTTCTGTTTCGGCAAAAGCGTAAACGACGCGGTCCGTCCGTAAGCCTGAACCGGTTTGGAAGGATCAAATCCATAAAATTGATCCTGCATTCGCTGCCACCAGTCCAACAACCCCCGAGCGTCCTGCGGAACGTCTTTCCAGACTCCGACCTCGGGACGGCCGGTAAACCAGCGAAACGTCCGCGTCGTATACGGAACCACAAAGACGTCTGTTTTTTCCGTATTTTCCCGTACAAACTGACAAAGATCAAGCCACGTCTGACCGCGCGACGCTCCGGAACAGGAACGGGGTTTCATCGGCTTGGTAAAACGCATTGCCGAAGAAAAAACCAGCGAAACGGCCATAAATACCAGACACGCTCCAAACAAAATCCGGGCGCGAGCGGCGCGTCGTTTCCGAAACCGCTCCAATAAACGTATTTTCCGACGCGCTTCTTTTCGCTTCTCCCTGGACAACTTACGTTCAGGCCGCGAAAGTTCGTCCCGCTCGGACTTTTTTTTCGACTCTTTTTCCCATCCCCAAATCGGCGTTTTGCTTAAAAGTAATTCCAAACTCAGAACAGACGCTCCGACAGGAAGCGTCACGTCTGCAATCCGGAACCAGTAATAACGCAAAAGCGAAGCGGTCGCCTCCGGCGCAAGGATAATAAAAAGATTAATGCCCCAACCGCAAAGCGCGATAAAAAGCGTCGCGTAAACAAACGTCCGAAACGTCATTTCTCCATGAGAAAATCGCGGTCTGGCCGAAAGAAAATTCCAGAAAAGAACCAATCCGCCAAACGCAAGAAGTTTATCCGGCGTTTTCTGAGCGATAAAACTCAAAAGCAGATGATGCGGAAGTCTTTCGTAAACATAAAGCTGCGTGGCATTCCGAACCGTATCCGGCGAAACCCCTCGATTCAGAGCCAAAGCCGGAAGAAGCGCCGGGAGTATCAAAACGACGGCCCCAATTAATCCCGGCAAAATGCTGACAAACGTCGGAAGGTAACATTTCTCAAGATCTTCCGGAGCCGCGTTTTTTTTCAAACCCAATTCATAGTCTTTAAGAATCAGCCACGCTATTCCCAGTGCGACAAGATGCCAGCCGCCGACAAGGACGTGAAACATGCCGCTGAGGCCCAGCAGAAGAAGCGATCGGTTCCAGTGATTTCGCGCGACCTCTCCAAGACCGAAAAAGGCGAAAACATAGGCGAAACCTTTCGCCTCCACTCCGCCGACGACCCATTCGCCGGCAAAAGAACAGCGTTGATTCAGAAACAGGAAAATCGCCGCGCTGAAAAGAGCGGTTCCCCATCTTCTCAGAATGGGACGCGTCATCCAAAACCAGCCGCACGCAAGCCCCGTCCAGGTCAGGAATCTCCCAATCCAAACAACCTGCGTAAGCGGCAAAAATTTCGTTAACCAACCGAACGACCAGTAAAAAACGCCGTGCGCATCCGGTGAATTCAGGAAAAAATCTCCGACCGCATAGTCTGGATTCCAGAAATGAGCCGCCTTTTCCAAATAGTGCGCCTCGTTCACGTCCGGCGCCGCGTAGGCGCCGTAAAGAAAGAAAAGCGCTACGATCAGTAAAATTTCCAAAATGTTTGCGCAATGTTTCATAAAAAACGCTCCCGCCCTCTAGGAAAATTTTCGCGAATACGATATACTTAATAACAAGCGGTAAAATGAAGACGGCCAGTCCTCAAGTCAAAAGATCATCCAGACGCGCCTTTTCCGCATCGGAATCGTCCCTACGTTACGGCCGACGCATTAACCATCCCTGTCGTCGCCCCTTTTGTATTATTCAGAAAGAAAACCCATGGAAAAACGCTATCCGTTTCTGCTTTGGCTCTTCCTTTGGCCATTCCTTCCCAATTACAAAGTGAATATCGTGAACGAACTCACTCCCGGCGTTCTGCAACAACTGGATATCAAGTACATTCTACTGGACGTCGACTGCACCCTGAAACGTTACGACGCGGATGTTCTTGACGATTGGGTTCTTGAATGGCTCCACTCTCTGAAACTGGCCGATATTCAAGTCTGCCTTCTCTCCAATGGCAAAAAGAAACGAATCGGAAAGATCGCAGAACAAAGCCAGCTTCCCTATGAAGCAATGGCGCTCAAACCGTTGCCTAACAGTTGTTGGCGAGTACTTAAACGCAACCAGTGGAATAAAAAACACGCCGCCATGGTTGGCGACCAACTTTTTGCCGATATCGCGGCTGGAAATTTTGCGGGAATACGAACGATCCACGTTACTCCTTTCCACCCTGAAACAGAACCGGTTTTCACGAGAATCAAACGACCGCTGGAACGCCTTTTCTTTCGATTGATTCCTGTTCCAAAAGTCGGTCAAAAAAATAAACAATCCACGACCACCGCGGCGGAATAATCCCTCCGCCGAATTTTCAATAAGACGTTGAATAATGAGAAAACATTTTAATTTTAAGTAAAATGCTTTTACTCATTATTCAATGTTCTCCTTAAATCCGCTGGATTTCACAACCTTAAACGCTGAACGCAATTTTCGCCGTCCGATTCCGGCCTGGCCATTGTTTATTTCCATGTTTTAGAATATCTTTCGGCAAACTCGCGTTCAACGCTTTCCCCGCCGCTTGAATTTTCAAACATAAAAAGAACCTCCATGAAAAATCACAGAGGTTTCTTTAACATTCAAAAAAGAAAAACGGCGATAATTATTTTTTCTTACCTTTGGCGTCGTCGGCTTCAGGAGCTTCTTTCTTTTTCTTTTTCATCTGCAATTTGAACACGCGCACTTTGGCCAGACCAACCGGACTATCACCTTCAGTCCAACGATCTGACGACTGAAGTTTCTCAATGCGTTCCGCACGAGTCAAAACGCTTCTCGTACGAATCAATGCCGCGCGGACTTTCAGGCTTTTATCGATTGTCATCTCTGAATCTCCACTATTACGAATATTTAATGAACATATTCCAAATACACTAATCAAGAAAATAAATTATAGCCGGAAATCACAAAAAAGCAAGGGGGGGCAAAGACATTTTCACCAAAAACATCTTTGCGTCCCCCTTTTTCAGGACGCGGCAAACAATTGACCGACGGGACTTCCTTTTTTAGAGTAATTCCGCCTTTCCGACTGCCGACTCAATTCACTTGAAAGCGGATTCAATTTTTTGACGAAGTTCTTCAACCGAAATATCTTCAACCAAAAACTTCTTTCGAGAATCCGTTTCACCGCTGAGCAGCGATATCTGGGATCGCTTCAGTCCAAGGGATCTGGCAATTACTTCAAGAATCGCCTTGTTCGCTTTCCCTTTTTCAGGAATCTGCGTACAGCAAACTTTCAGCATTCCATCCGTAGCGTCTCTAAGTTCGTTCTTCTTTGAACCGGGCGCGCCTTTGACCGGAAGAATCACGCCGTTTCCGCTTTTTTCCAATGCGATTTCCAACTTGCTTCCTTTCTCCCTGAAAATTTTTTCTTCAACGTATTTGGCTTTTGAAAACTCAAAGGTCCAAATCAAGATCCAATTCAGGTTCTTCTTTCTCTGTTTCAGTTTTTTCTTTAGCGTCTTCCTTGGAATTTACCGACGATTCCGTCTTTTCTGTACGCTTCGCGTCCATCTTAAGATTTTCTGAAGTCTCCGAAATTTCAAAATCCGCGTTTTTTTCCACAACGTCTTCCAATTCTTTTACTTCCGGAGTTTCCGTTTCATTTTCAACAGAATCTTCATCCGTTTCCTCTACGTCTTTTTCTTCTGGAACGACCGGTCCGTAAGTCTGCTCAAGATACTTCATCAGCGTCGCCGCGTCTACGTTCGCCTTTTCAATCTTTCCATCGGCATTAATGAGAACTTTGGCGGGAAGAACGGAAATCGCAAAATAATCCAAAACAGAATTTTCAGAATCCGGTTTTTCAAAAACCATCGGCCACGGAATCTGTTTTAACAGCTGATCCATCTCGTCTTTTTTTTCTCCGGAAACAATACCGATAACCTCAAATCCGCGGGCCTGATACGCCATAAAAAATTGGTAAATCAGACTCAAATCACGTAAATCATTCTGATTTTCAAATGAAAAGCAGTAGAAAAGAAGCGTTTTTCCGGAATAATCCGCGGTCTTAACCGTTTTTCC
>CAZWOV010000012.1:0-18722 GCA_964635645.1 uncultured Planctomycetaceae bacterium
ATTCCCGTCGCCGCCGCAGTCTCCGCAGATTCCGCCGCAGTTCCCATTTCCGTGAAAGCGATTGATTTTAATCGGAAAGAGATCGGCGAGGCTGAATTTTTTCAGAGTCGCGGATTTACGTTTGTGAAACCGGTAAACGGAGCGTTTTCCTATGTCGTGGAAGTTTCTGAAACGGCGAAAGCGCCGGAGGAACGGTTAAAGTGCGAACGTTGGACGGCGGCGCCGGGAGAATCGCTTCAAATTCAAACGCCGGACGGTTTCAAAACATTTACGATTCCGGAAAATGCGGCGCTTTACCAGAGACTCTGGTTTACGGACGGTTTAGACCAGATAGATTTTTGCGTTTATCCGTTGGCTCATGCCTGGGCCAAATGCGATGCGGCTGGAAATTTAACGCTTCATGTTCTTCCGACTCTTGAGAAGCGTCAAAATTTGACCGTGAAATTTAACGACGTTCAAAAAAATGTTTCCGGCGAAGGGGACGTTACGTTTGCTCTGCCGACGCCGAAGGGCGAGGCGGCGGAACGCGCGACTCGTGAAAAGTCTTTTGACGAAACGTTGGACTTTGAGATTTCTTCAGGAACGTTGAAACAGAAAGTTTCGTTTGTTCGCAGTTTTTTCATGGATTTCACGCGTACAGAACTTCCGACGAATGAATTAACTTCCAAAATACAGTATTTTGGAAAAGAACCGGAATATCTTAATACGGAATCGGGAGCTCAATGGTATTTGGGGAGAGCGTTTGACTGCGGCGAGATAAGAAAGGACGGTTTCTTCGCTCATCCTCCGTATCGAAACGGTCAGGGAACGATTTGGGCGGAGATGGAGTTGAATCTGGCGGAATTTTCGGAGACTCCGCTTCTTTTTGAGGCTTCCGTCGGTAAGAAAAACGGCAGCGATTTGGGAGATGGAATTTTCTTCCGGATTCACGCGGCGGATGCGGCGGGGAAAACGACTCAAATTTCTGAAACTCACGTGTCGAAACACGAGTGGAAACCCATTTCTGCCGATCTTTCTCCCTGGAAAGGCCGGAAGATCGTACTCCGTCTGGAAACGAATCCAGGTGAAAATACGGTCGGCGACTGGGGAATATGGTCGGATCTTCATTTCCGTTCGAAGGATAAAGTTCCGGTTTTCCTCATTAAACGGCAGTATTGATTTATTCTTTCCCCGCTGACTTTTATTGGCGGGGATTTTTTGCGCAGGGTATTTTACTAAAAAGAAATTTTGGAGAATTTTTAAGAGAGGCGTTTTCAAATTCCGTACGAACCGATTTGCGGATCGTCCCTGAACGTTCTGAAAGAAAAAGGGACGATTCTGTTAAACGGTAAATTTTATGGAGGATTTCATGAAAAGATTTCGTTTTCGTATTGAATCGCGGATTTTCGCTTTATTCAATTTATTTTACCTTGGTCTTTTTTTCTGTATGGTTTTGCTTTGCGGTATTTCTGCCGGTTATGGAGAACCGTTGAAGATTGGAACCGCTTCCGTTGACATTACGCCGCCGGGAAATATTGCGCTCTGGGGGCAATTTGAAATGCGCGTTTCGCGGAAACCGGAAACTTCGTTGACTGCGAATATCGCGGCTCTTCAGAGCGGCGAAACGAAAATTACGTTGGTTTCGCTTGATCTGCTTCAGCTCCCGACTCCTTTTATTACGGCTGTTCGCGAGGCCGTCGCGAAGAAGGATTCGAATATTCCAGTAGATTCAATTATTTTGAACGCTACGCATACGCATACTTCGCCGGTTCTCAGTAAACAGCAGGACCCGTTGAAATCGCTGGAAGAAAACGCCGACGCGCCTGATTTTCCGGGAATGCCGGGAGATGGAAGTATTATGGGCGTAGACGATACGATTAGTTTCCTGGCGGATAAAATCAGCGACGGAATCGTTGCGGCCTGGAAAACGCCGACGGAGGGAAAGATAACGTACGGTCTGGACCGAAACAGTATCGGATTTGGACGTCGGGTTTCATACGCGGACGGTCGCGGGCAAATGTACGGACCAACCAATACTCCGGCTTTTCGGGCGTTGGAAGGGATGGATGACGACGACGTCGGAACGATCTTTTTTATGGATAAGGAAGATAAACTGCTTGCGATCCTGGTGAACGTCGCGTGTCCGTCGCAGGTTGTCGAACATCGGAGCGCCGTTAACGCGGATTATTGGCGCGTCGTTCGTGAAAAGCTTCATGCGCGGTACGGCGAATCGGTCGTCATCCTTGGAGCCTGTTCCGCGGCGGGAGATATTTCTCCCCGTACTCTTGTTCAGAAATCGGCGAACGAGCGCATGAGACGCCTGCGTTCCGTCGATGAAATGGAAGAATTGGCCCGCAGAATTGATATTTCGGTTTCTCAAACGTGGGATACGGTTCAGAAAGAGACGTTTTCGGAACCGGTTCTTTGCCATGAAAGCCGAAAGATTGATTTACCGCTTCTTCACATTACGCGGGAGCAGTATGAATCGATTAAAGAACAATATGAACATTTTTCGCGACTTGCGTCCGATGAAAAAACGGCGTTTCAGGCGTTTATGGGCCTTGCCTGGTGCGGTTCGTGTCTGGTTCGTTACGAAACCCTTCAGAAAGACCCGAATGCGACTCGTTCCGTTGAGATTCATGTTGTGCGAATCGGCGATCTGGTCGTTTGCACAAATCCGTTTGAACTGTTTGCTGAGTACGGAATTCAAATGAAGGCGCGATCCTGCGCCGTTCAGACGTTTGTCGTTCAGCTTGCCGGGCAAGGCTCGTATCTTGCGACGGAACGCGCTATTACGGCGGGGCATTATTCTGCCATTCCGCAAAGTTGCGTATTTGGCCCGGAAGCAGGTCGGAAACTTGTGGATGAAACGGTTGTCATGATTCAAAAAATGTTTCAGTGAGCGTCCGACGGACAGTCTTGAGTATGAAATCTTCAATCAGGAAATTCTTTGAAAAATAAAATTTTAATGAAGAGCGTCCAGCGAACATGCTTTTTCAGAAAAAAAGAGCTTTTCCCGTGAAAAACAGGAAAAGCTCTTTTCTTTATCTATCGGAACAAATTTTTGAGCTGGAAGGAGATTCCAGGCGAAAAAATATTTTCACTGAAATTTCAGTTCAGGTCAAAAATATAGTTTTCACCCTGAAAATCAACGGAGACGCGGAGTCCTTCAATGGTTTTTTCTTTCAGGAGCCGGACGGCAAGCGGGTTTTCGATGCGGTGTTGGATGACTCGTTTGAGCGGGCGCGCTCCATAGATTGGATCGAAACCTTCTTCCGCAATGGCGTTTACCGCGTTTTCCGTTATTTTCAGTTCGATATCATGTTCGCGGAGGCGTTTTTTCAGCAACCGCAACTGAATTTCGACGATTTCTCCAATCTGTTTTTTTGCAAGCGGATTGAATACGATTGTTTCGTCCACACGATTCAGGAATTCCGGGAGGAAAACATCCTGAAGCGCTTTTTGCGCCGCAGATTGAATTTCAATGTCCGACGCTCCGGAAGCCGTGAGGTCCTGAATGTCGCGGCTTCCAATATTGGAAGTCATGACGATAATCGTGTTGGAGAAATCAACCGTGTGCCCCTGATTGTCGCTGAGGCGTCCGTCATCCAGAACCTGGAGCAGAATATTGAAGACGTCCCGGTGCGCTTTTTCTATTTCATCAAGTAAAATCACGCAGTACGGACGCCGCCGGACCGCTTCGGTAAGTCGTCCGCCTTCTTCATATCCGACGTATCCGGGGGGCGCTCCGATTAAGCGGCTGACAGTGTGTCTTTCCATGAATTCCGACATGTCGAGACGAACCATTGCGTTTTCGTCGTCAAACATGACCTCGGCGAGGGCTTTGCAGAGTTCGGTTTTTCCGACTCCGGTAGGTCCCAGGAAGATGAAGGAACCGATTGGCCGATTTTCCGCCTGGATACCTGCGCGGCTTCGGCGTACGGCATTCGAAACGGCGCTGACGGCGTCGTCCTGTCCCACGACGCGCAGATGGAGACGTTTTTCAAGATCGAGAAGTTTTTCACGTTCGGTTTCCATCATACGCGAAACGGGAATCCCGGTCCATGCGCTGACGACTTCCGCGATTTCTTCCGGCCCGACCTCTTTTCGAAGAAGTCTGCGTTTTCCATTTCCTTTTTCGTTTTCTTCAAGTTTTTCCTGCTCGATAGTCGCCTTTTCAAGTTGTGCGCCGAGCTGTTTGCAGAGAAGATCCAGTTCGTAAAGTTTCTGAAAATCTTTCTCGTTGGGAATGTTTCCGGTTGATTGTTTATTTCGGATTTCGGCATTGAGCATGCCTCGTTCATGTTCTGCCGCGGTGAGTTGATTCTGAATGGCCTGCGTATCGACGACTCCGGCTTTTTCCAGTTCCCATTGTCTTCGGAGTTCGGCAAGTTCCTCGCGTTTTTCACGCATTTCAGTTTCAATTTCGGCGAGTCTTGCTTTTGCGTGCTCTTCCGTTTCGTCTGCGAGCTGCCGGGCCGCCAATTCGAGCTGAACAAGTTTTCGCTGGATCTGGTCGATAGGTTCCGGGACGCTTTCCAGTTCCATTGCCAGACGTGAAGTCGCTTCGTCCATCAGGTCGATGGCTTTGTCTGGTAGGAATCGTTCCGTAATGTATCGATAAGACAGTTTTGCGGCGGCAACCAACGCGGAATCTTTGATTTTCACCCCTTTATGGTGCGCCTCGTAGCGAGGTTTTAAACCGCGGAGGATGGAAATAGTGTCTTCAACGCTTGGCTCTCCAACCATGACCGGCTGAAAACGACGTTCCAACGCGGGGTCTTTCTCGATGTATTTGCGGTACTCGTCCAGCGTTGTCGCGCCGACGCACCGTAATTCTCCGCGAGCCAGCGCCGGTTTCAGAAGATTAGCGGCGTCGGAGCCTCCTTCCGCTTTTCCCGCTCCCACGACGGTATGGAGTTCGTCGATAAAGAGGATTACGTTTCCTTTTGACTCCTGAACTTCACGAAGAACGGCTTTGAGTCTTTCTTCAAATTCGCCTCGAAATTTTGCTCCGGCTACCAGGGCCCCCATATCCAGCGCAATGACGGAGTGATTTTTGAGCGATTGCGGAACGTCGGATTCTACGATACGCAATGCGAGTCCTTCCGCGATAGCCGTTTTCCCGACGCCTGGCTCGCCAATAAGGACCGGATTGTTTTTGGTACGGCGGGAAAGAACCTGAATGACGCGGCGAATTTCCGTGTCGCGTCCAATGACCGGGTCGAGTTTTCCTTCTCTCGCGCGTTTTACCAAATCGATTCCGTAACGCTCGAGCGCGGCGAATTTACCTTCGGGATTTTGGTCCGTTTCTCTTTGCGAACCGCGTAGAGTCGCGAGCGCCGCGAGGAGTTTTTCCGGAGTGAGTTGGACGATATTCATGACTTCCTGCGCTTTGGACGGTACTTTAGCGCAGGCAAGGAACAGGTGTTCGGTAGAGACAAATTCGTCCGTCATCTTTTCAGATTCGTTTTGAGCGGTTTGAAGGACCGTTTGAAGGTCTCTGCTCAGGCCAATATCTCCGCCGCTGATTTTCGGCAACGCCTTTAGTTCAGCTTCCGCAATGGCGCGAACCTGCTCTTTACGGATATTCATGCGATTTAGAAGCATTTCGATAATCCCGTTATTTTCCTGAAGAAGAGCCGCAAGAAGATGAAGCGGCGTTAATTCAGGATTTTGGGCGGAGGACGCGAGCTGTTGAGCGTTTGCCAGCGCTTCCTGGGATTTAGCCGTAAATTTATTTAAATTGAACATTATTCTGGTTCCCCCGATTTTCAAAAAATTTTTGTATTTATTTTATCTCTGACGAGAGAAAGACAAATTAGTCTGTTAAATGTCCGAATTTCAAAATGTCCAAAAAATCAGCGTCGGCTCTTTGGGAGGCGCGACGCTGATTTATTTGGAATTATTTTACTTCAAAATCGGCGTCGATCGTGTCGTCGTTCTGTTTGGGTTCCTGGTTGGGAGTCGCTCCTCCGAAGCCCTGTGCGCCAGGCTGCGCACCGGCGGCGCCTTGAGCGGCCTGCGCTTTCTGATAGAGCTGAGTAGCGAAAGCGTGAGATGCCTGCTCCAGCGCGTTAACGGCATTCTTAATGGCGTCAAGGTCTTCGCCCTTAGCCGCTTCGCGAACTTTTTCAATCGCAGGATTGATTACCGCTTTATCGGCTTCCGTAACGACCGATTCGTTCTCTTTCATCATTTTTTCGAGATTCCAGCACATGGATTCGGCTTTGTTCCGTTCTTCAGCCAGGTCGCGGCGTTTTTTGTCTTCTTCGGCGTGAGCTTCCGCTTCGCGCTGCATTTTTTTGATTTCTTCGTCGGACAGACCGGAGGACTGTTCGATTCGGACGCTTGTTTCGCGATTGGTGCCAAGGTCCTTGGCGGATACGTTCAAAATGCCGTTCGAGTCGATGTCGAAGCAGACTTCAATCTGCGGGACGCCGCGCGGCGCGGCTGGAATTCCGTCAAGATTGAACTGACCGAGAAGTCTATTGTCGTTAGCCATCGGACGTTCGCCCTGGAAGACGCGGACGGTAACGGCGCTCTGATTGTTTTCGGCAGTACTGAAAACCTGTTTTTTCGTTGTCGGAATCGTGGTGTTTCTTTCGACCAACGGGGTCATGACTCCTCCCAGAGTTTCAATACCGAGGGTAAGCGGAGTGACGTCAAGGAGAAGGATGTCGTTGACTTCGCCGCTGAGGACTCCGCCCTGAATCGCGGCGCCGATCGCGACGACTTCATCCGGATTAACGCCTTTGTGCGGCTCTTTGCCGAAAATTTTTCTGACGAGTTCCTGAACCATTGGAATTCGAGTCGAACCGCCGACCAGAACGACTTCGTCAATTTCGGACGCGCTCATGCGCGCATCCTGGAGACACTGATTGACAGGACCGCGGCAACGCTCGACCAGACCGTTGACCAGCTGTTCAAACTGAGCGCGGGTGATTTTTTCCATGAGGTGTTTTGGTCCCGTGGCGTCAGCCGTAATGAACGGAAGGTTGATATCGGTAGCCGCGGCGGAGCTTAATTCTTTTTTGGCTTTTTCGCAGGCTTCCTGAAGGCGCTGGAGCGACATTGGATCTTTCCGGAGGTCGATACCGTTGGCTCGCTGGAAATTGTCCGCGACGTAGGTGACCAGCGCGTTATCGAAGTCGTCGCCGCCGAGGTGACCGTCGCCGCTTGTGCTGACTACCTGGCAGACGCCTTCCGCAACGTTCAGGATGGACACGTCGAACGTACCGCCGCCAAGGTCAAAGACGCAGATTTTCTGCTCTTCTTTTTTATCCAGACCATAGGCGAGAGAAGCCGCGGTCGGTTCGTTGATGATTCGCATCACTTCCAGACCGGCAATTTGTCCCGCGTCCTTGGTGGCCTGACGCTGCGCGTCGTTAAAGTATGCCGGAACCGTGATGACGGCTTTATTTACTTTATGGCCGAGATAGGCTTCCGCAGATTCCTTGAGTTTACGAAGGGTTTTCGCGGAAATTTCCGGCGGGGTAAATTCTTTTCCGTTGACGTCGACTTTAACGTAGTCCTGGGGACCTCCGACGACGCGGTACGGCACGGTTTTTTCTTCATCGCCGACTTCATTGTGCCGACGACCCATGAAACGTTTGATGGAGCTAATCGTGCGCAACGGATTGGTGACGGCCTGACGGCGGGCCAATTCGCCAACCAGAACTTCGCCGCTGTCGGTGAAAGCGACGACGCTGGGGGTCAGACGGTTGCCTTCCGCGTTGGAAATGACTTTGGGTTCGCTTCCTTCCATGACGGCCACGACTGAGTTGGTGGTGCCTAAGTCGATACCAATAATTTTTTCTCCCTGTGCCATGATTCTTCTCCTTTTGAAATTGTGTTTTGAAAAGTGTTTTGTTTTCCGAACGCGCGGGTAAAATTCAGTCGGCTGCGACTCATTGAAAACGCCGAATCAAAAATTTCCGTTTTCTCGCCGGTTTCAGATTTTACCCTTTTGCCGATTCGGGTGATTTGTCTTATGGCCTTTCGCCACTTTGTCGAACACTGGAATTTAAAGCAAACCGCGTGTCATTCGCTCAAAAATTCCTGGGAATATTTTTGAAAAAATCGTTTCGCGCTTGAATTTAAGCATTTTCAGCTCTGAAAATAAAAAGGAAATATTCGTGTTAATGAAATTGACGGCTGACAAAATGACAGATTTTCAGAAAAATTTGAGTTTTGGCGCTATTTTTTTCTGGTTTTCTCTGGCAAAAAGTCCAAATTTTTGTTAAAATAAAAAAATATTGACCCATTCGGAATCGCGTGTTTCGCGTCTTGAAACGATTTTCATTTTTTTATGGAAATCGTTTTCAGCGGGAAAATGCAGGACGTTTTATTCATTTCGATCTGAAAGAATTTTGATTCTGCGGAAAAGCAGTTTCTGAATGAGCCGGAAATTTTATTTTTGCTCCGGCTAGCCGCCGTTTGCCGTTTCTGCCCGACCAATACAATCAGATTATATTTCGTATGGCTAATTTTTTGAATCGTTTCCGTGTTCCCAACCCGCAAAAAGAAATTTTAAAATCAGAGTCGGGTCGCGAAAAAGCGGAATTGAACCAAATTTTATCCGCGGAGTTCCTTTCAGGATTTTGGAAAATATTTCGATTGGGAAATTTTATGAAACGTATCCGCCGTTTTGTCCGCGGATATTTGGCGAGGGAAACGGAAAACGAGTTTCGAACGGTCGCATACTGGGAGCGCGCTCTTCCGAAATCGATAGAAACGGCTCTTAAAGAAACGGCGCGAAGAATCCAAAAGGAAGAGATTCGAAAAACGCTCTGTTTGCTGACGATTGTTTCTTTTCTTTATTTGGGGCTTGCGGTTCTGGCGGAGCATTGGATTTTGACGCGGGGTATTCCTTTTTACCTTCGGGTTATTCTGGTTTTAGCGCTTGTTTTTTTCTGGTTGGGCGTGTGCTGGGTGAAGATTCTTCCGTTTTGGCGTTGGAAGATTCATCCGTTTTTTTCCGCGTACGTTATTGAGCGAGCGCGTCCGGAGCTGAAGAATGGTTTACTGAATCTGCTTTTTCTTTTGAGGAAAGAACGTCTGGTTCAATATGAGAATGGGGAAGAAGTCGCGAAAAACGAAGTTCAGGAAACGAGCCGCAATCAGTCGGAGATTCTTGAACGGCGAGTTCTGAATCTTCTTGAAATTCAAACCGCCCGGCAGGTTTCGGGTGTTGGAGCGGTTTCATCTCTTTCGAAAGGCGAATTGAAGCGGTGGATATCAGGCGCTGTTTGCGTCGTAATCCTTTTTTTCGGTTATGCAATTTTTGCGCCTAAAAGTTCTTTTCAGTCGATCGCGCGGATGCTCTTTCCATGGAGTAAGATTGAGGCGCCAACTCGGGTAAGGATTTTGGATGTTCGGAGTCCGGAGTTTCTTTATCAGGGAGACGATCTTTCCGTATCGGCAGATATTCGCGGACTGAACGAAGGGGAAAAAGCGGTCTTTTTTTATTCGTCGGAAGATCGAAAATACTCGAACGTTCCGGTTTTAATGGAGAATAATGGGGAAAAAGGGGTTTCAGCAAAGCCGCGATTTCAGTGGAGCGCAAACGTTACGGACGTGCGTCAGACTCTTTTATGCCGGGTTGAGGCAGGCGACGCGGTTAAGCGTGAATTTCAGGTGAAAGTCGTTCCGCCGCTTCGCGCGGAGATTCTGGACGTGTCGCTTGAACCGCCGGCCTATTCCCGCCTTCCTGTCGTTCGCCAGAAGGCGGGAGACTTGAGAGCGATTGACGGAACTCGCGTGAGTTTGAGTATTCGAACAAGCGAACCGGCAAAGAACGTTCAGTTGCTCCTGGATCGTCAGGGAAACGACGGCAGCTTTGGGAAACAGACGATAGATTTTTTTCCGATAAGTTCTTCAAAACAGGGTGAGACGTTATTTCGAACCTCCGTTTTGCTTAAGCGTTCAGATGAAGACGACAATACTGCGAATGAGAATCTGACGGCCAGAATCGTTTTCATGAATCGGCAGGGAATTGAAAACCGCCCGTTAACGTATCAATGGAAAATTATCGCGGATCGCAAACCGGAGATACGAATAATAGAGGGGCCGCCGGATGAAACGGAAGTAAAAGTTTCGGACGAGATACGGATTTCTTTCGAGGCGTCTGATCCTGACTTTGGACTTCGCGCGGTTGCGGCGAGCGCTTTGTGGAATGGGAAACGTCTCCATATCCCGCCGCTTTTAAACTTGCCGATGGAAAAAGAAGGAATCAAGGCGCCGTTTCAGGGAAATATGACTTTTCGGGCGGCAGATTGGGGGCTTGAAGCGGGAGATGAAATTTTCTGGTGGATTGAAGCCGCCGACACGCGCCGTCCAAAGGCGAATCGAACGGAAACCCGCAAAAGACGTTTAAGAATTGCGGTCGAAGAAGAAATTCCGGATCGGAAGAAGAATTCTGAAATTTTCGGAATGGAACCGGATGTTGAAGAAACGCCGTTAAAGGACCAGACGGCGGAACGGATGAAAAATGAAGCGGAGGAAACGTTTCGAAATGATTCCGGGGCAGACATTGAAAACGAAGCGCAGATTCAGGAATTTTCCAATAAGGATTCGCGGGCGGTTGGAGAGAATCTTGATGAAAAAATTACGTCTGAGGAGAAGAGTCGCGGCGAAACAAACAATCCAGACGAAGAATCGACTGGGACGGAAGGAAACGGAGCTGAAAAAGGCGGAATCGAAACGGATGATTCGGATGAAGAATCGACTGGGACGGAAGGAAACGGAGCTGAAAAAGGCGGAGCCGAAACGGATAAAGGCGGGGACGGCAAAGACTCCGAGGGGAATTCCACTGGGGATTCCAGCGGCGAAGAAGCGTCTGGCGAAGCCGACGAGTCGCAACGTTTCGGTATGAGTTCGCAAAGCGGAGAGGAAGACCGGGAACATACTTCCGAAATGCAGAGAAAGTCTCAACCAAAACTGGCGCAGGACGGCTTTGATCCTCTTTCTGAACAGGAAGCGATTCGCGAACCGAAAAATCAGGCGGAAAAGGGTAATCAAGACGGCGAAACGAACGAGAAGAGTGAAAAATTAGATTCCGGAAACAAAAACGGAGATGAAAACGGTTCCGGCGAAGGGGGGGCCAAAAATACGTCGGAGGAAACTGGAGAAAATGGGAATGAGAGTAGTCGCAAGCCTGGTCTAAACGGTAAAAAGCCGGATGAAAGTCATGCCGACAATAATACCGACGATAAAGGGGGCGCGTCGGAAAATAATAATAAACAGAGCAAGAAGGAAGGAAAGAGCGTTCAGGGAGACGAATCGGGAACAGAGTCCGAGTCGGATGAGAAAATGAAAGGAGGACAAAACGGATCCGGCTCCCGGTCGAAAGAGCCGCATCTTGAGGTTGACGCGGACGACGATGACGACGACGGAGAAGACGGTCGGGAACCTTCCGTCAATAAAAAGCAGGCAGGAAAATCTCACGGCGGCGGAGCGAAAACGGAGAGCGAAACTCCTGAAGACGCAAGCAACGCCCAGAGCGGTACGGAGAACGGCGCGGACTCGGATCAGAATCTTCCCGATCCAATTAAGGAAAAAGAAAATTTTGACGGCGGCGGTCTCCAGGATTCGACCAGCCGACGTTCGGATCGAGAAAAAATTATGGACGAGGGAACCGGGGACGAATCTGATTTGGAAAACATACTGGATTCAGACGGCGGACTTACGGAAAAGGAAAAAACGGGGTTAAAACCGGATCCGGTAAGCTCTCCAGGCGAAGCGATGGAGGAAATTTTAAAACATGCGGGAAAAAAGAAGGGATTTTCCGAAGATCAGAAAAATTCCAATTTAGATTCTCCCGCGGGCAACGCTTCCAAAGCGCCGACGCCATTGGAAGTTCCGACTTCAACTTTGGGAGACGGAAAGGTTGAACTTCAGAAAAATCAGGAAGAGAAATCCGGCGTTGGAAAGAATAACGCGAATAACGAAGAAGAACGGGAGGGCGGACGTTCTTCCAATCAGGACGGAGGTCAGAGAGGAAACGAAGGAGATAGGAAATCTCGCGGCGAGATTAAACCGGATAATTCAGTCGAGAGTAACGGGGGTTCGGAAAAAAATCACGGCGGCAACAGAATCGGCGCGGATGAACAGTCGAATCAGCAGGGCGCAGGTCGGGATGGAAGCAATACGCCGAACGAAGCGGGAAATCCGGCGGGAAGCGGTGGAGAAGGACCGACCGGAAGCCGCGGCGGAAATAGCGAGCCGACGGAATCGCAGACGGGTTCCCCGGATCCTGACCGTCGTTCTGGCAAGGGAAGTTCAGGTAAATCAGGGGAACGGGAAAGCCAGGCTTTTGGTTCGGATTCCGACTCCAAAGAATCTCGTCGTACGGCGGACGGCGGCGGTTCGGGAATGGGAGACGACGCGCATGGATTGACGGGACGCGAAGGCGTTATTCGCGGTTCAATGAAGGAAGACGCGGTAAACATTGATTTTGCGCGCGAACAGACCGTTTTGGCGTTGAATCATCTTCGCGATTCATTGGACAAAGACGACAAATCCTTATTGGAGTATTTAGGCTGGACGCGAGAGGAAGCTCGGCGGTTTCTTCAGGAATGGGAGAAACTTCACGACGTTTTAGAGAATGAAAATACTTCGTTGGAGGAGCGAAAGAGCGCGGAAAATCGTTTCCAGAGTCTTGGTCTGGTTCCGCGTTCCTTTCGGTATCGGGAGCAAATATCGACGGAAAAGCAGCGTCCCGCCGTTCGCAGCGGACGAAAGATAGAGCCTCCGGAAGCCTGGCGGGAACTGTTTGAAGCGTATTCGCGCGGAGTTGGCGATGGAAATTAGTTTTCCGTTGAAGAAGAATTTTTTCGGCGCAGGGCGGCCTGTTCTTTCTGGGTGTTTCGTTCCCAGAAAACGCCGTCTGAATATCCCTGAATCGACGGGTCTTCCTTTGCTTTTTCCAGACGGGCTAACCCCCAGCAACAGTATTTTTCGTTGATTTCGATTCCAAAAAACTTTCTTCCGAGTTTTTGCGCGGCGACCGCCGTGGTTCCGCTGCCGAGGAATGGGTCGAAAACCATATCTCCCGGTCTCGAACTGGCGAGAATCAGTTTGGCCAGGAGTTTTTCCGGTTTTTGCGTAGGATGATCCGTATTTTCGGGCATGGACCAGTATGGGACGGAAATATCATCCCAGAAATTCGACGGATATGTGGTTCGGAAATTACCGGAGCCGCATTCCTGCCAGTCTTTGGGACGTCCGTTTTGGCGATATGGAGCGATTACTTTTCGGCGGACTTTCACGGATTCGACGTCAAAAAAGTATTTATTGGAAATCGTTCCAAACCAGACGTCTTCGCAATTGTTTTTCCAATTTGAAAGGGAACCGCGTCCTTTTTCACGTTGCCAGATGATTCTGTTTCGAACTTTTAAGTATTTTTGCATGATCCGATATTCTGCGGAAGAACACTTCCAGTCGCCGCAGAGATAAACGGAAGCGCTCGGTTTAAGCAGCCGAAGGAGTCGGGGAAACCAGCTTTCGAGATATTTAAGGTACGTTTCGTCGTTTTGCCTGGCAAAATGGAGACCGTGAAAGTCTTTTGACAAATTGTACGGAGGATCGATTATCAAAAGATCGACAAAGCAATCGGGAAGTGCGTCGAGGACCTCAAAAAGGTCCGCATTCAGAATTTTGTCCGTAAGTTCATCTGTTGAATAAGAACTTTGGGGACGCAGGAGTTTTGGGCAAAGCCGCGCGTATTCTGATTCCGTTAACGTTAGAGTTCGGTTTCGGGGGGCGCGGGCTTTTTCGTTCATGAACTTGCCTGTGGTCGATAAATTTAAAGAAATCGTTGAACGCGGTCGCCGCTTTCTGATTTTAAGCGAAAAAAATCGCTCTTCTCTCTTTTATCTTTTATCTTTTGTTTTTTTATTGCTTTATTTCCTATTCTTTCTTATTTTATTTCAGGAAAAGAATCTGTCAAGACAGAGATTTGAAATTTAACGGCAGTTTTCTGATTTTTTTCCATTTTAACCCGCGCGATTCATTTTTACTAACGCTTTTACCCCTTCCCCCCTTGACTCTTTTTTGATTTCGGGTAAAATAAAATAAACTATGGTTTGATGTTTTTTATTAAGGAGTTAAAATAGTGTCTGAGAGTAAACTTCAGTATAAAGTGGCGGACATGAGTCTTGCCGACTGGGGCCGAAAAGAAATCATGCTGGCGGAAAATGAAATGCCGGGATTGATGGCGATTCGTCATAAATACGCCGCGGCGAAACCTTTGGTCGGCGCGCGGATTGCAGGCTGTCTGCATATGACGATTCAGACGGCCGTCCTGATCGAGACGCTTGTCGCTCTTGGCGCGGACGTTCGCTGGAGTTCATGCAATAAATTCTCCACCCAGGATCACGCCGCCGCCGCGATTGCCGCCGCCGGTATTCCCGTTTTTGCGTGGAAAGGCGAGACGGAAGAAGAATACGACTGGTGCGTTGAACAGACTCTTATGTTCGATAACGGTCAGCCTCTCAACATGATTCTGGACGACGGCGGCGACCTGACCGCAATGGTTCACGCTCCCAAATACGCGCATTTGCTTGCCGGTATTCGCGGAATTTCCGAAGAGACCACTACGGGCGTTCACCGTCTTTACCAGATGCACGAACGCGGCGAATTGAAGGTTCCGGCGATCAATGTGAACGATTCCGTTACGAAAAGTAAGTTCGATAATCTCTATGGTTGCCGCGAGTCGCTGGCGGACGGTATCAAACGCGCTACCGACGTCATGATTGCCGGTAAAATCGCGGTCGTGTGCGGATACGGCGACGTTGGCAAGGGATGCGCTCATTCCATGCGTTCGTACGGCGCCCGTACGATTGTGACGGAAATCGACCCCATTTGCGCTTTGCAGGCCGCGATGGAAGGTTTTCAGGTCATGACGATGGACGAGGCGTGCAAAATCGGAAATATTTTTGTGACGACAACCGGTTGCTGCGACGTCATTACCGCGGAACATATGGCGCAGATGCCGAACGACGCGATTGTGTGCAATATCGGGCATTTCGATTGTGAAATTCGCGTTTCCGACCTGAACGCTTATCCAGGCGTCGTGAAGACTCAGATCAAACCGCTGGTCGATCGGTATACTTTTCCGGAAACCGGCCGTTCCATTATTCTCCTTGCCGAAGGCCGTCTGGTGAATCTTGGTTGCGCCACGGGTCATCCTTCATTCGTGATGTCCAACTCGTTCTCAAATCAGACTCTGGCGCAGATCGCTCTCTGGACGGAGCCTGAAAATTATCCGCTGGGCGTTCACGTGCTTCCGAAGAAACTGGACGAAGAAGTCGCTCGACTTCATCTTGAGAAACTTGGCGTTAAGCTCACGAAGCTGACGCAGGCGCAGGCCGATTATCTCGGCGTTCCCATGGAGGGACCGTTCAAGCCGGAATACTACCGCTATTGATGGTTTTTGCCTGGTTTTTACGCGCGAGTTTTTAGAGGAAACGGAATTTTGCCCGGCGCCGGAGCGCACCGCAAGATTCCGTTTTGTATTTTGGCGTGGAAACGCAAAAATAGTTCTGAAAACATAAACGCTCGATTGTTTTGGAGTATTTCAGGTTTGAATCGGCTTGGAATATTCTGGAAATTTTTTCCGTTTAATTAAGAGATTTTCCTAAAAAAGCGTCGGCTTCTCTGCCGATTTTAAGAAATCGGGATTTTTGTCGGCTTGACGGCAGGGAATTTTTTTCAAAAGGATGGAGAATCATGCGAACGAACATAGTGCATGAAGGCGCGGGTTTTTTGGAGTATGAAATCCGGCAGATCGTCGAGCATGCTTACCGTATGCGCGGAATGGGACAGGAAATTACCTGGGAGAATATCGGCGATCCCATCGCGATGCATGAGGAGGTCGCGCCGTGGATTAAGGAGATTGTTCGGGAAATTGTCGGTCGAAATGAATCCTGGGGGTACTGTCAGACGCGCGGCGTTCCCCAAACGAGAGAATTTCTGGCCGAGCAGGTCAATTCGCGCGACGGCGGAGTTCAGATTACGTCGGACGATATTATCTTTTTCAACGGAACGGCCGACGCGATTGATAAGGTTTACGAACTGACGCACCGAAACGCCCGTATTCTTCTGCCCGCGCCGATTTATTCCACGCACTCGTCCAACGAGAGTAAACGCGGCGGGTACGATCCGCTCCATTTCAGGCTGGATCCGAAAAATAACTGGTTGCCGGATATGGATGAAGTTCGCCGTATCGTTCACTACAATCCGTCGATTGCCGGGATTGGATTCGTGAATCCAGATAATCCGACGGGAATCGTTTATCCGCGCGAGATTCTGGAGGAATTTGCCGAGATTGCGCGGCAGTACGATCTGTTTCTTCTGGTTGACGAGATTTATTCGCATATTTGCTATAACGGGTCGAAACCGTTTCATCTTTCCCAGTTCGCGCACGACGTGCCGGCAATTTCCATGCGCGGTATCAGCAAGGAATATCCGTGGCCAGGAGCCCGGTGCGCCTGGATTGAAGTTCTGAATAAGGATAAGGACCCTAATTTTTCCGCGTTTATCGACAGTATTCTCGCCTCAAAAATGTTGGAAGTCTGCGCTACAACTCTTCCGCAGATATCCATTCCGAGCGTATTTGGCTCCCCGAAATATCCCGAACATCTCAGGACGCGGGCGGCTATTTTTGAGAAACGCGCGAATCAGGCGTACGATATTTTCAGTAAGGTTCCCGGTTTGATTTGTCATCGTCCGCACGGCGCGTTTTATATGAGCGTCGTTTTTGAGGACGGCGTTTTCCATCCTGGCCAGAAACTTCAGGCCGCGAACGCTCAATTGCGCGAATATGTGGACGGACTTTGTCAGAATGTTCCGGGAGATAAGCGGTTTGTCTATAATTTGCTGGCGTCGAAAGGTATCTGTATTGTGCCTTTAACCGGTTTTGCGACCGATTTATGCGGTTTCCGTGTGACGATGCTTAATACGGACGATAAAGTCCGCAACGCTCTTTTCCAGGAAATTGCCGATAGCGTAAAAGAGTTTCTGAACAGTTGACGTCGTAAGAATTTGTCGCAGTTGCGAGCGGATTTACGTTGCCGATGGGACGCGCGTCGGCAACGCGAATCGGTCAATTCAAAATCGCGGTTGTTGGAATTTAAATAATCTTTTCTCTTTTAATTGTTTATGATTTTTACCTGGGGGGCGTTATTGGATTTTTGGATTTCTTCCATAACGTCAATTTTTGAAAAGGCCGTGCATGAAACGATTTTCATGGCGACAATCATTGCCAGAAGAGAAAACGCGAAAAAGAATAGCCCTTGCGGCGGGCGGGAGCGTTTTGCGGTTGCGTTGGAATCCGGCGCGGATTCGTTTGTTTGAGTTGAATTTTCGTATTTGTTTTCTGTTTCCATCTTTCAGTTCCCGGGTTATGCGAGTCTTGTTTTTCTCTTGACTTTTTTCGTCAAATTGTTTACTCTTACTTTAGTATTCTAAAAGGAGGACTCGAACAGACGAAAGTGAAGAGTCGTTTGTTTTTTTGCAGGAATTTGCCATGTCTGAAGAATCTATTCAGTATCCGAACGACAATTCGTATGCGGCTGGAAAAGTTAAGACGTTTCCGCATGCGCCGGGCGTATATCTTATGAAGGACTCCGGCCAGCGCGTTATTTACGTTGGTAAAGCCAAAGATCTTCACAAAAGGGCCGGAAGTTATTTTCGGCCTGCCGCGGAGGAAGACCAGAGGACGAAATTTCTCGTAAAGGAAATTCGAGATATCGATTACATTCAGGCGCAGAGCGAAGTGGACGCGCTGTTAATGGAAGCGCGGCTAATTAAGGATATTCAGCCTTATTTTAATCGCGAGCTAAAAGATGGGAAATCGTTTCCCTATCTTCAAATTCGGACTCATGAACAGTTTTCGAGAGTGGAAGCGACTCGAGAGCCGCTTTCTTCCGGCGTTAAACTTTACGGCCCGTTTACCAGTCCTGTTCGCGGCGCTCTGGTTGTTCTTCAGAAGGTTTTCAAATTTCGAACCTGCCAATATGATATTCGGGAGGACGATCCGAAACTCCGTTTTTTTCGTCCCTGTCTTCTTGCCTCCATTGGTCAGTGTACGGCTCCGTGCTGCGGTCGGATTTCCCGCGTAGATTATCGAAAAAGTATTCGTCGGCTTCAACGTTTTCTTGACGGAAAACGGGACGAACTGGTTGAAGAGATGAAGGAAGAAATGAAAACCGCGTCCAGAGAGCTTAATTTCGAGCAGGCCGCGATAATTCGAGATCAGCTTGCCGCACTGGAAAATCTTGATAAATGCGGCGATCTTGAGCGGAATGTACAGCCGGAAGTCTTTCAGATGGATCCGAAGCGCGGTTTGGTCGGACTTCAGAAGATTCTTCATTTGCCGAAAGTTCCCCGAATTATCGAAGGCGTGGATATTGCGCACCTTCATGGCGAAGCGACGGTTGCGTCTCTGGTTCAGTTTATTGACGGTTTACCGTTTAAAGCCGGTTACAAACGGTATCGAATTAAATCTGTGGAAGGAATTAATGATTTTGCGTCGATAGGCGAAGTCGTTTACCGCCGACTCAAACGTTTGAAAGAGGAGGGGGGCGTTTTTCCGGATATTTTCCTCATCGACGGGGGAAAAGGCCAGCTTCATTACGCGGAGGACGCCGCTCGCAGACTGGACGTTCAAATCCAGTTTTTGTCTTTGGCGGAGAAGAATGAAGAGGTCTTTTTGCCGGGAGAATCGGAACCGCTGCGTC
>CAZWOV010000013.1:0-10451 GCA_964635645.1 uncultured Planctomycetaceae bacterium
GAAGGCGTCCTGGAAGATGTTACGGATATTGTTTTGAACGTGAAATCTCTGGTGGTTCGTTCAGAATCGGAAACTCCGCGTATCCTTCGTATTGAGAAGCATACGCCGGGGCCGATTACCGGCGCTGATATTCAGACGGACCATCAGGTTGAAGTTATCAACAAAGATCATCTTATTGCTACTTTGACAAAAGATGTGAATTTCGTAATGGAAATGGTCGTTGAAAAAGGTCGTGGTTATGTTCCCGCCAGCGAACGACATAATTCTGTTCAGGAAACCATTCCGCTTGACGCTACGTTCAGCCCTGTCACAAGAGTGCGTTACGAAGTCGTTGAGACCCGCGTCGGACAGAAAACCAACTACGATAAGCTCATTATGGAAATTTGGACCGACGGTTCAATTAATCCGCAGATCGCTCTGGTTGAAGCGGCGAAGATTCTTCGCAAGCACCTCAATCCTTTCGTTCAGTACTCTGAACTGGGCGAGCAGATCCATACTGAAGGTAAAGTCACTGGAAACGAGATTGATCCGATTATGGAAGCCAAACTTTCCATGAGCGTTTCGGAACTTCATCTCGGCGTACGCGCAAGTAATTGTCTGGATACCGCGCGTATCACGACGATTCGCGAACTTGTTTCCAAAACGGAAGACGAACTTCTGGAGGTTCGTAATTTTGGCGAAACCTCTTTGAAGGAAATCCGTGAGAAACTGCAGGAAAATGGACTCCAGCTTGGAATGCGTCTTCCGGTTATGCGTACGCAGCAGTTTTAAAAATACTTAAGACAGGTTAACGTTCATCCTGTCTTTTTGCGTTGGGGCGTGAACGGCTTCCTGTTTCTTTATGAAACTGAAAGATTCCAAAATCGAAGCCGGGCATGGCTCGAGTTAATTTGAGACTTTGAAGAGTCTCCTACCCCAGAAAAAAGAAAAGGTAAATTCATGAGACATCGTTTTGCCGGTCGTAAATTTGGTCGTAATCCGAAGCATCAGCGCGCTCTCCTCCGTATGTTGGCAGTGTCCCTCATTCTGACGGAACGCGATGTTGAAGAATACTATGATCCCAAACAGGCTCCGAAAGTGAAGGGGCGTATCATTACGACGATTCAGAAGGCGAAAGAAGTTCGTCCGTTCGTTGAAAAGTGCGTTACGATTGCGAAGAATGTTTTGTCGGCCAAAGCCGCCGCTGACGCTATGGTTCCGACTCGCGACCGTCGTACTGCCGAATATAAAGAATGGCGTAAGAGCGAAGCGTGGCAGGAGTGGAATAAGGTGAATGCGCCTGTTGTCGCGGCCCGTCGTCGTCTGGTTCAGCTTCTTCATGATGAAACCGCCGTTAAGCTTTTGTTTGACGTCGTCGCTCCTCTGTATGTTGATCGTCAGGGCGGTTATACCCGTATTCTTCGTTTGGCCAAACCGCGTCTTGGCGACGCCGGTACCCGCGCGATCCTTGAGTTTGTTAAGAACGAACGTAAGGTTGAAACCGTGAAACCGAGTTTCGACGCCGAGTAATTCAAACTGAAGATTCGTTTGATTTATAAAAACAGAACGGCTTGTTTAAGTCGTTCTGTTTTTTTATGGATTTGTTTGCTAATGCGGGCGTTGGAAGGAAATGGATAAGAAATGCGATGATGAAAAACTTTTTGAAGGGAAAAGACTTGACAAGCCGTTTTCGGGATGTTAAAATTGAAAACAGTTTTAACGCGGTATTTTGCGGATTTTGAGATAAATTTATTTTCCTGCCTTTGTTTTTGAAAGGAAATCGTATGAGGAAATTTTGTTTGACGTTTTCTTTGTTTTTCGTCATGTTTTTGTTTGTTTGGGGATCGTTCCAGGTTTCTGCCGTTGAATTTCGCTGCGAAGGCGAATATCCGCATCATCTTCAGGGATTTACGTCTGACGGCAAGGCGATTTATTGGAGTTTTACCAGCGTCTTAGTGAAAAGCGACCTGGCGGGTAAACGAATCAGCCAGATTAACGTTCCCATGCATCATGGCGATTGTTGCGCCGTAGATGGAAAACTTTACGTTGCGACGCACCTGAACTGGCCAAGAAAAGATCGTACCGCCTGGATTTATATTTACGACTGCAAAGATCTGACGTTGTTGGAAAAGATCAACATTCCGGAGGTCGATGAAGCGGGCGTCGACGGTATTTCTTTCCATAACGGTTTTTTCTATGTCTGTATCGGCAAGGAGCCGGACGATAAGACTCCGTTTAACCGGATATTCAAAATGACGAAGGATTTTCAAGTAGTCGAGCGATTTGAGGTTCCCGGCGTAACGACGTACGGGATACAGGCATTTTCCTGGGCCAACGGATATTTTTGGCTTGGCGCCTATAGCAAGGAAGGAACAATTCAGTGCGACGCGAACATGAAAGTTGTTGGGAAACATAGAATCGATATGAGCGTTGGCGTTTATGAACTCCCGCAGACAGAAAATGGCGAACCGCGTTTGATGGTAGCGACGCATCGGCGTGAAAATGGCGAGGCGAACCGGAATTGGGCGTTTGCGCGTTCGGCAGTTCTGAAGGACGGTAAACTCATTTGGGAAGACGCCAAATAAAAAAGCGTTTGAGAATAAAATAAAGATAATAGGGAACCGGTCGTTAAAAATGACCGAAATAATTAAGCAGAAAAAGGGTAAGACGTTTAAATACGCCTTACCCTTTTTATTGTTTAGGGTTTGAGTTTTAGTTTAATCGACAGGAACGAGTTTCATACGTATTTTTTCAGTTACGGATGGCGCCCAATTGCTTGGTACGATCTGCGTTTTGTTTACTTTCATGCCTTTCAGGTCAAAAATATAGACATATCGATCTTTATTCGCTTTAAAAAGTTTAATAGCGAGCGGACGAACTTCATTTCCAAATGAAATAATCATTTCCGCGCGTTGAAATTCGCTTGCGTCGTCGGATTTTTTAGGATAAGCCTCGAGCCAGATCTGACCGGGACGGGCCAGTTCGGCGTCGGGAAGAAAATGCCGAATGTAGTATCTGTTTTTTAATTCTTCCGCCGAGGCTCCAAAGAGGAAAGGAAGCGGTCCCTGGGTGATTCCTTTTCCACGCATTTCAGGCGGCAAAACGTACTGGTCAATTTGTTTTTGCGCGTATTTAAATTCAAAAACGTATTTTCCGTCGCAGATCCATTTTTCACTTGGGGACCCGTCTTCCGAGCGGACGGCGAACATACCGTGGTCGGGCGATTCGTAGCGGAGTTCGCCTTTTTCCTGGGTTTTGACGTATTTTGCGTTTTCAATGGATCTTCTATAGATGATTCTGTTGAAATTCGTTTCGAATGTATGGATTCCCATACTGAATTGTTCCCAACGGTTGAGAATAGAATCAGTTTCAGCCTGTTCCTGCTGCGTAAGTACGAACGGGGCGGGCATGGGGCGTTCTTCCGTTCCATCCTGTTGAAGAACGATAGGCGCCGCCGCCTGCGGAGTATTCAGGTTTGTGGAAATGTTCCCGGAATTTTCAGAAGAAAGAGACTGTCCCGTCTGAATTGTCGAGTTATTGGATACAGCAGATTGATTCTGTGAATTTTGAAAAGGAGAAAATCCTGTCTGCGCCCAGGCAAAGGATGAAATCAGGACGAAAAGGGGAAATACCCCAAAGGTTTTATGCGCATTAAGATAGCAAAAAAACATGGATCAGTCTCCATACAGGATTTTGTGGGATATTGGCAAAAACATATTATTGAAAATCTCTCGAAAGGTATGAATGCAATCGGTCTGAATTTCAATAATTATTTTAGCACAAAATGAAATAAAAGCAAAGGGCAGATTGTGAAATATCTATTAATCTACTCCTAAACAGTTAAAAAAGTGAAAATTTAAAGGAATTTGCCGATAAATTGAAAAATCCTTCAGTTTTCCACTTGCCAAAGATAATAAGCGCGCGGCGCGAGCATGGAGCGGACAGATTCGGTCGGAGTCTGCTGCATTTTTACACTCGCGGCAGTCATCAGGTCCGCGATAGAAGTTGATTTTGTATAAGAAAACACCTGCGTTTTGTTTTTGTCCAGATTGGCAAGTTCCATTGCGCGATTAATAGCGTCTTCCAGGTAACCTTCCTGGTCGATCAGGCCGAATTCAAGGGCTTCTTTTGTAGTGAAGACCTGTCCGGTGGCCAGTTTGTCGAGAGCTTCTGGATTGTCGGCAAAATTCTTTCGGCCTTGGTAGACGACTTCCTTAAAACGTTTGAAAGCGTCGTTTACGAGTTCCTGGAATAAGGCGCGTTCCTGTTCAGTGAGAGGTTTGGCAATACTTCCCATTCCTTTCAGCTCATGACTTTTGATCGAGTCTTCCTTGATTCCGGCTTTGGCGACCAATTCGGAAAGATCGTAATGGCTGATGATAACGCCGATAGACCCGGTCCATGCGGTTGGTTCGGCAAAAAGAACGTTTTCATTTTCCGTTCCGCATGCCATTGAAACATAGTATCCGCCGCTGGCGCAGATTCCGCCCATGCTCACGACAATTGGAATACCCGTTTCTTTACGCAGTTTTGTTAAACGATGGAAGAAGTAGTCGCTCGTACTGACGGAACCGCCGGGCGTATCCATACGTAAAACAATTGCTTTGATGGTCTTGTCGTTCGATGCGTCCTTGATTTGTTCATGGATGAAACCGGAGTCGTCCATGATGGTTTCCTTGATATTAATAACGGCAATTTTATCGTAGTGATTTTCGGTGTAAGAGTCGTTGGGACCGGAGATAAGCTCTCGATTCAACGGATTGTTAAACGACTGATTGCAAATAATTCCAAGGGCGATCAGGAGAATAAACGGGAAAAAACATCCGGAACATCCCAGAAAAGAGTGCGTTAAACAATTTGAAAAGAAAGAGGTCCGATATCGCGGATATGGAGTCTGCAACGGTTTATGGGGAATATCGGAATTTTCATAGAACGACGGATTGTTTGACATGGTAATAGTTCCTTTCTCATTGAAATTACCTTTATCTTTACTATTTTAACATAAAGGGCGAAAATCTCCAATAGGAAGAGTGATATTTTCATGGAAATTTTGTAAATATTCAAAGTCGTATGGTAAATTTTATTAGAAATTAGTCAAAAAGAAAGACTTTTTGAGAAAAGTTAGCAGGAAATGGCAAATTGCTCTTGCGAAAAATGGAAAAAAACGTAAACTTATGGAATACTTTCCCTGGAGAGTTTTATTTTGTAGATAATAGAAAAAGGAGAATCGGGTGTTTTTAGCTGCGACCACCAATTGTTTCCGGAATATGCCGCTTTCACAGGCCTTGGAAAAAATTGCGGATTTGGAGTATTCTCATGTGGAGCTGATGTTTCATGAGTCGAACGACTATTTGAAGCCGTCCTATGTTCAATATCATCTTCCGGAAATCCATCGTCAGTTAAAGAATCTGTTCCGTTTGACGCCGAGCTGCTTTAGCGTTGAGATAGATACGGAGGATACAAACGAATATGTGCGTCAGTTTGTCGCTTGCGTGAAACTTGCCAGGGCGATGCAGGTGGTGACAATTACTCTTCGCGCGGCTCCATGGGGTTTTCCGTTCAATTCAGAGGTGGAACGTCTTCGCAAGTGTATGGAAGAAGCGGATAAACGCGGAATCGTTTTGGGACTTCTTACGGAACGGGAACGTCTAACGGAAGATTTGGATACGGCAAGGTCGATTTGTTCTCTGGTTCCAGGGTTGAGTTTGACTTTTGATCCGAGCCACTATATTTTTAAGTACAGTGAAAATAATCGTCCTAATTTTGACAATATCATGGATTTGGTTTGTCATGTTCGTTTGCGGGACACGAAAGAAAAGAAATTCCAGGTCTGCGTTGGTCAGGGAGAAATGGAATTTGGTCAGATTATTACCCGACTTCAGCAGAAAGGGTATCGAGGCGCATTGAGCGTAGATATTCTTCCCGAAAAGGATTTGGACGTTTCGCAGGAAATGCGCAAGATGCGTTTGTTGTTAGAGAGCCTTCTTTAAATTAGAGAGACGTAAATTAGCGGAAGGAGTATTTTCATGGTGGAGCTGACTCCGCGTTTTCAGGAGGCGCTTGCGTGGATTTGCGAAATTCATGCCGGGCAACGCCGAAAAATGAATTGCGATCCATACGTCGGTCATCTTTTGCGCGTCGGCGGAATGGCGTTGGAATGGGCGGAAGACGAGGATGAAGCGCTTGCCGCCCTGCTCCATGACGCGGCGGAAGATTGCGGCGGAGAAGCGACGCTTAAAAAGATCGATTTGCTTTATGGGGAGAAAGTCGCGCGTTTGGTTGAACAGTGCAGCGATTCTCTTACTGCGGATCCGGAGCAGAAGCGCCCGTGGAGAGAACGGAAAGAAGCGCATATTGCGCGGGCTGCGAAGGCGGAAGTCGCGGCTCAAAGGATTATGGCCTGCGATAAAATTGATAATATGCGAGGTTTGCTTTGCCAGTTGGAACAAACTGGCGAGAAGGCATTCAGTCGTTTTAAGGGCGGACGGGAAATCGTCTGGTATTTCCGAGCGATGACGGAGGCTCTTACTCCTGGTATTCCGGAGCCTATCGCGCGTGAAATGAGCAGGTATGCGGAAATGTTGGGAAAATATTGACGGTTTTTTATTATGTTATTTTTTATTGATATTAATTTTGAATGATTCAAAATGGAAAGGAAGTCGGGAGATGAAAATCGTCGTCGGATTTCCTGAATTTTAAGAATTTCTTTAATTTTCTTGTCTGAAACAGTTAAATTGCTCTGGATTTTATTTTGAAAAAAAACTAAACTACGCAGGAATTATTTCTCTTGGGGAGATATTGTGTTTTACCGATTATGAAAAATTTTTCAGGAATGAGACGAGCGTTTTCCATTTTATTTTTGTATGAGTCGATCTGGAAGCGGATGTTTGAACTTGCGGAGTTCAGGATTCGTTTGATTCTTGTTTTGACTTTGTGCGTCGGAATGGTTGCGACTTCCGGAGGTTGTCTTCGTCGGCGTATGACTATTAACAGTAATCCTCCGGGCGCTACGGTTTATGTCGATGGACGACAACTTGGAAAAACGCCGGTTTCGACTGATTTTACCTATTATGGAACGCGGAATATCCGTTTAGAAAAGGATAAATATCAAACGAGGAACATCAAGCAGAAGGTTTCCCCGCCATGGTATGAATTCCCTCCTCTGGATTTCTTTACGGAAACGTTTAGCGTGGGCGAGATTAAGAATCATCATGTTTGGACATACGAGCTTCAACGGCAGGCATATTCTCCAGGAGATCAGATTCTGAAGCGGGCGAATGAATTTGCTTTTGAGGGCAGTCGGATTGTGAACTCCGACGGTTCCCTGGGAGCTCCCATAACGGCTGAAAATTATCAGAAATATCGCCGTCCTGGAATCGGAGAAAATCCGGATACAGGGTTAAACCAAATATTTTCTGCGAACGGAGATCCGACGGAGTCGCTTGCTCCGTCCGGCGAAACGTCTGTTTTGACTTCGGAGGAATTGCCGAATAGCGCGTTGACTGGCGTTGAAAAATCGCAGAGTTTTGAGAACGCTCCGGCTCGAAATAATCCGAATGAGTTTCCAACCGGAAGCGCAGATTGGGATTCGCCAAATCGTTATCCGCATGGAAATTGAGTCTTTTTCAGAAAAATTTTTGGTTCCAGTTTGGGCCTAAACGCTTTCTTTTAATATTTAGCCGTTAGTATTTTCAGTATGATGGAGAAAAAATATGAATTTTTCAGCCATTTTTCTTTCTCTGGCATTTTTGCATTCCGCTCTTGTTCCAACAAGTTCCATGCAATTTTTTGCGACGCCGGAGACGGATTCGGTTATTACGTTTTATGAAAAATCAGGAGCGTCCGCTTCGGCAAACGCCGAAGCAAATACGGTATCTGGAGATTTTGTTCTTCGCGATGTGAATGGGAAAGAAATTCGTCGTATTAAGGCGAAAGTAATTTCCGGAACAAAAGACGATTCCGGAAAAACGGTTGAAGATAATCAATATTCCGTGAAACTCTCGCTTCCGCAGGGATATTTTGAACTTTTTCATCCTGCAACGAATCAAACGTTTGGAGTGGTTTCGCTTCCGGCATTCTGCGGTAATGAGAAAGAAAATCTTCAGAAAATCGCGGATCCGTTTTTTGCGATTGACGGCGCGTCGTCGTGGCTTATTTGCGGTCGGGAATTTGATCGTATTCGAGACGAATACGCTCGGATTGCGCGGCGCAGCGGCGTAGGGATGATTCGCGACCGTCTCAGTTGGGGCGAGTGTCAGAATAAAGCGGGCGTTGAAAATTTGAATATTGAACCGGAGCGGCGTTACGATTCATGCCGGAAAACATGCCAACGCCATGGGGTATTGGTTTTGGAATTGTGTCACGACGCGCCGGCGTGGATGGCGCGAACGGCAGGGAAGTATCCGAAAGATTTGTTGGCTGTTCGCGACGTCTGGGACGTATTTACTCCCGCCTGGAATCGGACTTGGGGCGGAATGGAAGTCTGGAATGAACCGGAAATTTCATTTGGTAGTAATTTACCGGCGGACCAGTACGTACCGATTTTGAAAACGATTGCCTATCAACAGCAGAATTCTTCGGCAGAAAAATCGAAACAGGCTGAAATTGGCGAACGTACGCCGCTTGTCGGAGGCGTTATGTCGTCGTGTTTACGCTCCTGGCTTGATACTGCGGCGGAATGCGGATTACTTGACGCATGCGACGCATTCAGCTTCCATACGTACTCAAAAGCTCCGTCTGTTGAAAATATTTACGCAAATTACCAGGCGTGGCTGCGTCAGTACGGTCAGGCTTCCAAGCCCCTTTGGCTAACGGAATGCGGACGTCCCTGGACGATTGGACCGGGGCGCCCTCCGGTCGAACAGGATATGATTAGCGCTATCGACATTACGATGAAGGGCGTCGAGGCGAAAGCTTTTGGAATTCAGCGTTATTTTCCGTTTGTCTTTCCGTATTATGAAGAAAACACGAATAATTTTGGGATGTTTTCCAAAGATTTGACTCCGCTTCGTTCTTTTGCCGCTTATGCGCAATGCGCCCTGGTTTTGGCTCATCGAGAATATCTTGGCGATTTAAATGTTCCGCTTGACGGCTGGTTGCGCGCCAGAGTTTTTTCGACCGCTGAAAAGGGTGAAAGATTTGGGAAAGATAATTACGTTGCCGTAATTTACGCCCCGGAAGCCGGAAATAGAAAAGTTAAATTGCCGTCTGAATGTCCAATTCTTCATGCGGAACGGATTACAGGCGAACCGCTTGACGTTGATAAAAAAACGAACTCTCTTGAAACAACCGACGGTTTTGTTTATTTATGGCTTGCCGCCGACAGGACGTCCGCTTTTTTGAATACGAAAACGGTCATGAATCAGATGAGAAAAGAACGATTGGGAAATTCGGACGTCCGAACAGAAATGACGAAACGTTCGCCGATTGTTCTTCGATATGATTTGGATGAAAAAAAGATTCAATGGAATCCCGCAGGTTACGAATTGTCAACAAACTGTGATGAAGAAGTTGTTTTGAAAATTACCGCAACGAATTTATCGAAGAAAACGTTAACAGTTCCCGTCGTCTGCCGAGCTCTTTGTCAGGGAGCTAAAGTTACCGGACCAAAAACAATTACGATTCCCGGCAATGGGACGGCTGATTTTGAAGTTCAAGTTATTCCCGGCGGAAAATATCGGGAAGAGATGAAGTATTGTCCGATTGAGATTACGGCGAAAGACCGAATCGTTGTGAAAATTCAGCCGAAATTTACGATCAGTCAACTTTTGAATCTGGCGTCGCATACGGAGAAAGCTGAAATTCAAAATCGGGAAAATTGGAAACCAAATTCCGCAGGATGCTGCGATGAACTGAAGTTTGCAAAAAGCGGCGAGACCTGGACGATGATGGCTCATTTTACGGAAGGAGATCATTGGGTTTATCCATATTTTCTACTTCCGGAAAATCTAAATCTGAAAGATTTTGACGGAGTCCTCTTAAGAGCGCGATGTTGGGATTTCAGTAAAAAAACGCAGGTTCGGTTTTTTACCTATCAGCCGGGCGGCGCCTTTTTCACGAATGCCGGTATTATTCCAACCGACGGAGAGTGGCATACGGTTCAGATCCCATTTTCTTCTTTGATACAGTGCGACGCGGCAGGCGGAACTGAAACAACTTTTAAACCGGAAGAAGTAAGAAGAATTGCAATTGGAGGAAATACGAAAAAGGAATCGCTTCAAATTGAAGTAAGTGATCTTTACTTCTATCGGAAATAATTTTAGCGTTTTGACAATGAAAAAAAACGCTGTCCATGAGACAGCGTTTTTTATTTGTTCGGAAGTTAAGAATAAAAATTTATTCTTCGTCTTCATCGTCGGCCTCTTCATCGTCGGCTTCTTCATCGTCAGCCTCTTCATCGTCGGCTTCTTCATCGTCGGCTTCTTCATCATCAGCTTCTTCATCATCAGCTTCTTCATCATCAGCTTCTTCAT
>CAZWOV010000013.1:10551-18174 GCA_964635645.1 uncultured Planctomycetaceae bacterium
GGCCGGAGCGGCTTCTTCAGCTGGGGCGGCTTCTTCGGCCGGAGCGGCTTCTTCGACCGGAGCGGCTTCTTCAGCTGGGGCGGCTTCTTCGGCCGGAGCGGCTTCTTCGGCCGGAGCGGCTTCTTCGGCCGGAGCGGCTTCTTCAGCCGGGGCGGCTTCTTCGGCCGGAGCGGCTTCTTCAGCAACAGGAGCAACCGCTTCAGTAACGGCTTCTTCTTTTTTGTCTTCAACGACAGCCGGAGCGACAACCGGAACAGCCTCTACTGCGGGAACGACAATACTTTCAGCCGGAGCGGGAACGGAAGCTTCAGGCGCGGCTTCTTCAGCGGCAGGAGCTTCTTTGGCCGGGGCGGCTTCTTTTGCGGCTTCGGGCGCTGCGGGGACTTCAGGCGCGGGCGCGGCTTCCTTTACGGCTTCAGGCGCGGGCGCGGCAGGAGCTTCAACGGCCTGGGCGGCTTCTTTCACAACTTCTTTCGCGGCTTCGGGAGCGGGAGTCGCTTTTGCGGCGCTGCAGCATGCCGGAATCGTTTTGATACTATCTTCTTTAACCTGTTCGCAGGCATTCGGCGCCCGATAAACCGCGCGACGGAAATTAGCCTGAGCGTTTACGGTCATAAAAACCACCGCAATAGCGGCAACAAACATTACCATTTTATTAAATTGACGCATTCCCGAATCTCCTTATAAAATTTTAGGGAAAATAATTTTTAAATTTTTAAAAGTTTGCATATCCAGCAAACTCATTATTTTATCATTTTAACTCATTTTTCAAAAAAATCAACGGTTTATAGACGTTTTCGGCAAATTTTTTACCAAAAATCTTTAGATTTTCCATATTCTACAGATTATTCATTTTTTTATGAAAAAGCGGTTGGTTTTTGACGATTAAATCTTTTAAGCGTCTTCCGTATTTAGTCTGAAAAAAAGCGTTCCGTTTTTCGTTGATGGAAAATAACCGCTATTTGTAAATGAATAAAACGGCCCTGTTTGTAAATTGTTTCTTTGAGGATTGGATACCGACGTTCAGATTTTCAATAAGGTACGGAATAGTTTTTCCGATATTCGATCAGAATCAGGGTTTCTACTCGTTGCGTGGTATTTAGAAGCGAGCCGGAAGATGTTTCGCCAGTCGAAGTTAAGGGAGGGGTTAACCCTGGTGAAACCAGAAGCGCGTTTTCGGTATTCCATTGATATCGTTCTCGAAAACGGAATTGCCCTATGAGCGGAACGTTGATTTTTTCAGAAATACGGCTTGGAGTAGCGGGAATATCGATATTCATGGCGAGAAATCTGTCCAGGTGATTAACCTGGAATTTGATTTGGGCGTCCGCCATTGAAGCGTTCATTCTTAAAAGCGGCATAAGTTCAAACGAAAATCCGTCGTCCAGCAGAGCTTCATCTTTCTGTTGGATTCCTGAACGGATAAAAAAATTTCTAACGTAATTTCTGGTCCGCAACCAATTCAACCGCATACTTTGCCCATTAGGAATACTTTTGGCGTCGGAAGCATGATTTGTGAATCCGGGAGTTTTCTGAAGGATATCCAGAACGTCTTTCATCTCTTCCGGGGCGATAGTCCAAGCCTGAGAGCCCATTGAGAAACTTGGGATGGGAGTTAAACGGTTTCCTATTTTTTGGCGCCAGTACGGCATGTTTACCGTAAAAATCTGCACGCGAAACTGATGTTCCAGGGGGTCCGTATTGACAAAATCCTGAATCAGATCTTCAACGATCGTTTGAACTTGGGGAATATGATAAACGTTAACCGTTGTGCGCGTTACATTCAGCATAGCGGGTATCTCTGAATGCCAGATTTCAAATCCGGTCTCCATCAGGATCCAGTCCATGACGGCGGATTCAGGATTACTCATACGCGGGAACTTCGACGTGTACTTTGAAATATTGTATTGTTTCCAGATCTGTCCCCGGTCATTGGGGATATTTACTGTTTGCGCATGAGTTTTTTGAAATGGAATATCAGATGTGAAACAGAAAAGGAAAACTAAAAAGATACAAAGAAAAAGTTTTAATTCCTGTTTCATTTTTTCCTCGGTTGAAAATGAAAAAATCCGGAAAAGTTTTTTATGTGGAATTTTACAGAAAGACGAACCGTTGCTCTTAAGGGGGATTCGGATGAAGAATCCCCCTTAAGACGAGCCGTTTAATTGGTTCTGCAAGAAACGACAGAGGAAATGATGAAAAGAGAACGTTTTCCTCTGTCGTTTCGATTGAAATCGTCAGTCTTCCTCTTCGAGCTGTTCTTCGATTTCAGGCGAGAACTGATAGTTCGAGTAAACGGCCGAGACATCGTCGTGGTCTTCAAGACGGCTGATAAGACGCTGGATTTTCTGCGCGTCTTCAAGATCCGTGATTTCCATCGTATTTTGCGGAATACGTGAAATCGTGGCTTCAACCACGGAGACCTTAGCCGCTTCAAAAGCTTCGGCAACCGCGGTAAAGTTTTCCGGGTCGCAGGTCACTTCGTAGATTCCGTCGTTGAGAGTGTAATCTCCGTCCACTTCCATGAGCAGTTCCATCAGAACGTCTTCCGAAATCTGCTCTTCTTCAATAACGAGAAGTCCTTTTCGATCGAACATGTATCCGACGCAACCGCTGTTTCCCATTTTTCCACCGCAGGATTCAAAGATTTTACGGACTTCGGGAGCCGTACGATTTCGATTGTCGGTCAGGATTTCGCAGATAACGGCGGTACCGGCGCACCCGTAACCTTCATAGAGGATTTCTTCCATGGCCGCGCCGTTTGTGGAGGCTCCAGACCCTTTTTTGATAGCGCGTTCAATATTATCACGCGGCATTCCGACGGATTTTGCCGCGTCAACGGCTAATCGCAGACGCGCGTTCATGGAAGGATCGGCGCCTCCGCGAGCGGCGGTAATGATATTTTTAGCCAATCGGCTCCAGACTTTTCCTTTTTTGGCGTCTACGGCCGCTTTTTTGTGTTTGATATTTGCCCATTTTGAATGTCCGGACATATTTTCTCCTCACGAGTTTTTCAAAATTTTTAATTGGGTTTCAACGTGCTTTAAATCCTTCAAAATGACGGATTTTTGTTTTCGTTGAGTTTCCTGAAATAGTTCAAATGCTTTTTGAAAGTATTGTTCAGCCTTATCTAATTGACCCGAAGCCAGAAAAACGTCTCCCAAATGGCTGAAAACGACGGGATCTTCCAGATTTTTCTCAGCTTTAAGAAGCAATTTTTCTGCTTTCTTAAAATCGCCGAGTTGGAAACATATCCAACCTAAAGTATCTAAAAATATTGGATTTTCAGGTTCCTCCTCAAGCGTTTCGTTTGAGTAACGAAGGGCCAAATTCAATTTGATTTTTGCACATGACCAGAAATAGGCCAGAGTGTTTTTGGCAGTCGTATCGTCTGGAAATTCATCCAAAATCAGACGCAATTGTTCTTCCGCGGCTTCAATGTCGCCGGATTGTTCCTCTATGTTCGCTAATTGGAGGCGAATTTCGGCAACCTGTTTCCGATTGCATTCCGCGCTGTAGTCATTTTCTACTTCCGCCAGTAATTCTTTTAGTATTTTCCGGGATTCATCGAGTTTTTGGTTGCGTAAAAGCCAGTTTGCCTCTAAAAGGGGAAACTCGATTGATTCCGGATTTTTAAGTTTTAAATGTTGAATTTTCTGTTCGGCTTCTTCCAGTTTACCGAGCGTTATTAGGATTTCAATATGTGCGGCAAGAATCATGTTTTCCGGAAAAAAACGTTCCAGAATTTGAAAAAACTGATCCGCTTCTTCATATTTTTCATTGTCAAACAGAAAATATGCCAGACTCAGCATGGTACGGCGTACGGCATTCTTATTCTCCGGCGTTAACTGAACCTGTTTCAATTCATTCGAGGTTGCGGAATAAAAAGTCATAGCCAGGTCCATTTTTCCCATCTGCTCTGCTAATACCGTTAAAAAAGCGGTCTGTCGCCAATTGAGAAGAATAGACGGTTTTGCGGGGTCGGTATGGGGATCGTTCAGTTGCCGTTCCGCTTTCTGTAAGAGTTCGGTTGCAAATTGCTGAAACATTTCCGGAGAAATGAATCTGGGCGACCGTAAATTTTCTAAATTGAGTTCCGGGGTTTCCGGTTCTGAATTTGCCTGTTCTTTTACGGAAGAGACGAGGGATTGATTTTCCTGATTTTCTTCTTGTTTCGTATCTTCAGATTCCGCAACGGGAACAAATCCAAGATCGCTCAGAATCTCTTCCGCGGAAACGGCAGATTCAGAGTTTGTCGTAAATAAATCCGCCAGTTTCAAAAATTCATTGACGTCATTCATGAGTACGGCTAGTTCCATTTGTCGGAGTTGACAAACGGAGGAATCGGGCGCGTCTTTGGAAAGATTGGAGAAAATATCCTGCGCTTTTTTTCCAGCCGCTTTGCGTTGGGAAGAGTTAAGAGTGCAATCGGCTGTTCTTTTAACGTATTCTTCTCCAAGCCGAATTTTTAAAAACGGATTATCGGGCTGTTTTTCAAGAAGTAACTCAAAAACATCCAATAATTTATCAGAGCGATTTTGCGTTTCTAAAATACTTTCCAATAACTGGAAATGGGGATTATCGTCAGAAAAACCGTTTCCATAGGCTTCCATTGCCAGTTGAAATGCCTTTTCCGCATTTTCTTTAACGTATGCGATCCTTGCTTTTTCAAATAAAATATGGTTTTGAGCGTTTTGGCGTTCGATTTTTTGTTCTTGAGTTTCGGAAGCGTCCGCTTTAAACTTTTCATTGTAAAAGAGTTCCAGTTCCGTCAGGATGTTTTCCGCGTCATCCCCTTTCTTTTGTGTGATAAAGATATCCAACAACAAAAAGAGATTAATCTCCCGGCTGTCTTTAAAAAGAAAAAGTTCTTCTTTTTTAATACCGTATCGGTTTGGATCTTTCAACATATCATGGATAAGTTTTAACGAAATAAGAGCTTCGTCAAAATGTCCGGCGCGATATTCCGCCCACCCTAAACGGTCGTGAATGAGCATGCGTAAAGGTCCGGCTTTATTGATTGGAATAGCATTTAAAATCGCTCGATACGTTTTGATGATGCGGGTATCGTCCAAACGGGCGCAACGGGTGGAAAGTTCGTCCAGAATTTCAATTCCCAAAAGAGCTGGATTTGAGATTTTATCAAAATAGCGAAACGCTTCGTCGTACCTTTTTTGACGAATAGCCAGCGAAACAAGCGAAACCAGTATCGCGTCGGAAGAAACATATTGACAGGCGCGTTCGTAACATTGAAGAGCTTGACGTTCTTTTTTTTCCGTTTCCAGAATACGTCCCTGAATAAAAAGATATTCAGCTTTGAGAATGTTTTGATTTTGCGGCGTAGGTTCTTTAATTTTAGGCTGGAACGATTCAATTGGATACGTTACCGGAGCGTCGCCGCCGGTTTTCAACTCCATTCCTGCGCAAATACCGCAAAGGATAATCAAAAAGGTAAAGGAGAGAATGACAGAATGTTTTCGAATTATTTTTTTTAAAAAACGTAATTCCATGAAAAACCTCTCTGTCATTCTTTTTCTGAAACCCGTATCGGTTCCCTTTTACTTGGTTTGCGAATGTTTCTTTGCTTTTTCAGCCTTTGGCGATTTTTCGGGTTTCTCTGTGTTTTTTCCTTTTTCTTTTACTTTTCCCAATGATTCTCCGGAATTGGTTTTGGAAGTTTTATCTGTCTTTTTTATCGTCGATTTTTCTGTTGATTTTTTGTTTTTTTCAACCGTTTTTCCCGTCTGATTTTCACTGGAAGCGGATTTCGTTTTTATTGTTTTGCCCGGTTTTTTTTCCTGGACTTCTTCCTCTTCTTCAAACGGACAATCTATTTTTCGAGCGAGTTCCTCTTTGCTTGAACGATTTTTCCGGCGTTTTTTCGCCATTTCTTCAATGTATTCTTCTTTGGCCTGTTCTTCCGAGTCGCTATACGAATTTTCAAAACGGTCGTTTTCTCGCGCTTTCAGAAAATCAGGATCGTTGATTAACAGATTCATCATGTTTTGAGGCGAAACCTCATGTGTGACGACTGGTTCCGGCGTTTCCATGGAATTTTCGACGCGAATCTCCCGACGTTTAGGCATTCTTGATCTGAAATCCGGCGCGAATGATTTTAAGAAAGAAATAATTTTTCTTGATTCCGGATTCTGTACGAAAGCTGCCGCCAGTTGATGAAGAAGGGAGGCGAATTCTATTCCCTGAGATTTGGAAATAGCTCGATTCAGCCCGCTAACTTCGCGTTCTTCGATATCTTTTTCCGAAATAATCCCAAGAACATAAAGAAGACGTTTTTCGCCGTTGCCCACGGGAATTCCATGACGTCCAAGGGCAATCTGGGCGGTGTAATTGATTGAAAAGGGAGTGCCGCCGGGAATAGATTCCAGCTTTTCATATGCCTCGCGAAGATTTTGTTTTCGAATATCGTCTATGTCAAAACAATACCTTTCTTCAAAAACGGCATGAAGTATCTTCCGCAATTTAATGGCGGTTCCTCGCGGATCGGGAAGTTGCGGCATCAATTCCGATAATTCCGTTACGCTGCTGACGCGTACCTCATTCCAGCCGGACATAGTTTCAACCAATGCGGAAAAAGCGGCGTTTGCGGCCTCGTAAGCGGCGTCTTCCAGGCACGTTGCATAGAGAAAATGCTCCAGCGCCGTACGCTCCGTTACTGAAACGGCGGAATACTTTTTTTTCAATTCAGCGTGGAGACGCTTCAATACGTCTGCTCGATTTGAAGAACTCATTGATTCCCCCTTGCATTCACTGTTTTTTAAGGCTGTTTTTAATCCGATTTATCATTCCAATGAAATTTATCCAGTTTTAATTTTATCGAAATTAAATATTTTCACTGATTTATTTGACGGTTCCAGATTCTTCCAGCCGCTTCGAGTTGATTTCCGGAGATGTTTCCTGAACGGACGAACCTTTCTGTAAATTTTCGGATTCTTTTAATTCGCCTATGCAGGAAGTTCGTTCGTCGTCTGAAGGTAAAACGTCTTTTAGAAGTTTTGCAACCAAAATGGAATTTTTCACCCCTTTGTCCAAAACAAACAGAACTTTGGGAGTATATCGCGTTTGAATGCGATCTGCAATTTTCCGCTGAAAAAAACCAGCCGCGTTTTGAAGTCCTTTCAGACAGAGCTTCTGTTTCGCTTCCGTACCCATGATGGAAACATGGACTTTTGCCTGTTGCATATCGCCGGAAACCTCAACATAAGTTACCGTGACTCCGGAAACTCGCGGATCCTGAATATCGCGCAGGATTGACATTCCAACCACTTCGCGAATAGCTTCGGCGGCTTTCAATACTCTTCTTGACGGCATTCTGCTTCCTTTTGGCTTTACTTGGTTTTTACATTTAATTGTGTTTTGAAATTTTGTTTTGAACGTTCGTCTGGAAACATTCAGAACTTGGTCCAAATCCGAACGCGTTAATAGTTCTTAATGTTTCGGAAAACAAACGTTCAAAACATTTTCAATATTAGAAAGTGCGGGCAACGGATTCAATCATGAATGCTTCAAATACGTCGCCTTCTTTGACGTCGTTAAATCCGGCAAGACGCATGCCGAATTTATAACCGTCGCGCACTTCTTTGGCGTCGTCTTTGCAGCGTTTTA